>CAZDQR010000120.1:0-9165 GCA_964507315.1 uncultured Roseivirgaceae bacterium | reverse complement strand
ATTTACAAAGTGTAGTCCTTCATAATTTAGGTTTGTTTGAGCCCAAATTAGCCAACTCCGCAAAAACGGCTTGCCAATTCCTGCGATAGGGGCAAGGCTTCCACTGCTATCTCCATCCATAGTGGTATAGCCTACACTACCTTCGCTTCTATTGGATGTGGTAAGTAATAATGAGTTAGTAATGTTAGCCAACATCCATATAAAAGGGGAACGGCTCCGTGCTTGCACATTTTGCAAGGCAATATCGTCTTGTTGCCAAGTTAACTTTCTGCCTAATTGATGTTCAATTGTGGTAACAATATTTTCTACGGAATCATCAATTTGCCAATTATAGAATGTGGCACCAACTGAATTCGCTAGTTGCTTTGCTGACTCTAGTGTTTCGTTTGATGAGTTTAATGAACCCTGGTAGGCGGTTATGAGAATGTGATTTAAAACATCTTTGTAATTCAATGTGTTACCAACTAAATCTTTCCGGTTAATTTTGTTTAAAAAGGCTTTAATCCCAAGCTCTTCAATTCCCGATTTTACCATTTCTGCCACCAACACTAAAATGGCAGATGAATCTGCACCACCACTTAAAGAAAGTACAAATCCTCGGCTTCTGCTTTTTCGTAAATAATCAAATAATCCTAAGGTTACTGCTTTTACAAATTGCTGATTTACATCGAGTCGAGGGCTATTAACAATGCTGGTTATAGCTGAATTTGCATATGTTAAGCAAGCACCGGCTGTGCTAAATCTATTTCCTGAGGCTAAGAGTTCGCCTTTTTTGGCGATAATTACATCTCCGTCATAAATGATTCTACCAGCTTCATTACCCAGAATATTGGAATACACATAAGTGCAATTAAATTTTTTGGAACTGCTAATTACCAGTTGCTCTCGTTCTTTTTCCTTGTTTAACGCAAAGTGGCTTCCACTTGGGTTTAGAATAATATCAACATTTTGCTTAACTAATTCGCAAGCGGGTCGGTCTTCATTCCAAGCTTCTTCGCAAATTTCAAACCCTATAAGAACTTCTTTTATCTGATAGGTATAATCACCAAATATGAACTCTTTGTTATCTATGTTGATTGAAGATTGCCCCTGAGTCCATGGAGTAAACCATCTTTGTTCGTAATGAATCCCATAATTAGGTAATTTTTGTTTTGCTTGAAAACCTAGAATTTTACCGTTTGAAACCAAAGCTACAGTATTATAAATGCTGTTATTGTGCCAAAGTGGTAATCCAATAGCAACCGTAATGCTTTTAGTATGCTTTACAATGGCCTTTAATTCTTCTAAAGCTTGGTCTGCTACCCAAGGTGCTAAAAACATATCTTCACAACCGTAACCCGTTATGCATAATTCGGGTAAGCAAAGTATCTCAACCTTGTTGGCTTTTGCCTGTTTGATAGCTTCAAGAATATTGCCTGTATTATTAGTCCAATCTAATGGAGTTTGATTTAAAGAGGCACCAGCAATTTGCATAAGTGTAGATTCTAATCTTCAAGAACGGTTTCATACGCCTTTCGGGCAGCGGATTGCTCCGCTTTCTTTTTGTTTGGTCCATGACCCGTTACTATAAAGATATCTTCTATATAAATAGAAACTTCAAATTCTTTATAATTTCCTTTTTCAACTACATTGGCGGTTTCAAATCTTACTTCTTTCCCGTGTTTTTGGCTCCACTCAATTATTTGACTTTTGTAATTGGTGTTCTCACTAATTATTTTATCGAGATTATAGTTGGGCTCTAAAAAATTATGCAACACTATGTGTTTGCACGTAGTAAATCCGTGATCTAAATAAATAGCACCAATTAAGGCTTCCATAATATCGCCATAAATAGATTTATGGCGATGGAGTCCATTTTTTTTATCAAAAACAATAATTTTTTCCAGCCCTAGCTTTCGACCCAGCTGATTTAGCGATTCTCTATTAACAATCCTTGATCTAATTTCTGTTAAAAACCCCTCATCTTTATACGGGTACTTTTTATAGAGATATTCAGCAATAATGGCTCCTAGGTATGCATCACCCAAGTATTCTAATCGTTCATAAGATTCTTTACGACCATATTTATCCACCTCAGAAGAGGAGGAATGTTTAATGGCAAGCTTATAAAGTTTTAGGGTAACTGGCTTTTTACCTGTAATAGATTCAATTACTGACCTGAGAATTTTATCATCGGAAGAGTAAGATTGAAAGAGGTTCAGGGATCGCCTAAAGACCTTGTTCACTACTCATTAAGTTTTTTAAAGATAAGCGAAGCATTGTGTCCGCCAAACCCAAATGTGTTACTTAAAGCCACATTAATTTCTCTTTTTTGAGCTTTATTTAATGTGAAGTTAATTTTAGGGTCAAGACCTTCATCCTCTGTTTCGTGATTGATGGTAGGAGGTACTAATGAGTGCTTCATTGCCATAATAGCTGCAATTGACTCTATCGCTCCAGCAGCGCCTAAAAGGTGACCCGTCATTGATTTTGTAGAACTTACATTAACCTTGTAAGCGTGCTCTCCAAATACATCTTGTATCGCTAATACTTCACTAATATCACCCAAAGGGGTAGAAGTGCCGTGTACATTAATGTAATCAACGTCAGAGGCTTCAATATTCGCATCTCTCAATGCATTTCGCATTACAGCTTTTGCTCCCTTTCCTTCTGGGTGAGGTGCGGTAATATGATGCGCATCGGCCGACATTCCGCCTCCAATAACTTCTGCATAAATTTTAGCACCGCGTGCTTTAGCATGCTCATATTCTTCTAAAATAAGTGCACCAGCGCCTTCGCCTAGTACAAAACCATCTCTGTTTTTATCAAAGGGTCTTGAGGCTGTTTTAGGAGAGTCGTTTCGTTCAGAAAGTGCTTTCATAGAACTAAAACCACCCATACCCGATTCGTTTACAGCTGCTTCTGAACCGCCAGTAACGGCAATATCCATATGGCCTAAACGAATATAATTTAGAGAATCGATAATTGCATTTGTGCCAGAGGCACAAGCCGATACCGTTACAAAATTAGGGCCTCTAAACTGATATTTAATAGAAATGTAACCTGCAGCAATATCTGCAATCATTTTAGGAATAAAGAAAGGGTTAAATCGAGGATTTTTCCCTCCCTCTACAAAATTTATTACTTCGTTTTGAAAAGTGCCTAGTCCACCGATACCAGATCCCCAAATTACACCTGCTCTATCTGAATCAACTGCTTCAATATCTAATCCAGAGTCTACGATAGCTTCATCAACTGCCACCATGGCTAATTGAGTAAATCTATCCATTTTACGTGCTTCCTTGCGATTAATAAAATCGGTAGGCTCAAAGTTTTTAACTTCGCACGCAAATCTGGTTTTAAATTTTTCTGCGTCAAATAGGGTGATTGGAGCAGCTCCGCTTACCCCATTAGCCAAACTCTGCCAAAATTCATCAACAGTATTGCCTATTGGGGTAAGGGCACCTAGTCCGGTAACTACTACTCTTCGTAATTCCAAAGCTTTATTTTACGTTTTCTTCTAAATAAGCAACAGCGCTTCCTACAGTACCAATGTTTTCTGCTTGATCGTCAGGAATAGAGATATTAAATTCCTTTTCAAACTCCATAATAAGTTCAACTATATCAAGAGAGTCAGCTCCCAAATCATTTGTAAAGCTTGCTTCGTTAGTAACTTCAGATTCTTCTACTCCAAGCTTATCAATGATGATGCTTTTTACTTTTTGTGCAATTTCAGACATTTTCTTCTAATTTTTGGTGAAAATTCGATGCAAAGGAATACAATTCGTTTATAAACTCAAACAAATAGAAATTATATTTCTCTGTCTAGTTTATAACAATTTGGCATTAAGTTCTTTTTTGCAAGGCCAACTTTTCATAATAACCTCCAAGTTACAAAAATATTATCTGTTTAGATGGCTGATTTATAGTGTAATTATCTAATCAAGCTCTTTAAATACAATTTAGACAAAGTGAAATTGTGTGTTTTTTTGTAGTTTTTTAGGGGTTGATGAACCTATCTTTGTGCTCTAGATGAGCAAAAAGAAATTAGACTTAACTTTTGAAGTTGAAGCAGAAGTATTAGGGCTTGTTACTTCTTTAAAAGATTATAAGCTCGCCTGGAAAATTAACCAAGTATTTAAGATAGAGCTGATACTAGAAGATGATCTAGTTATTGACTTGACTGAGGGTGGTAGCGCCACACTTAGCAATTATTGTTACCAAACTGAGTTTTATAAAATGCAGTTGGTAAAGAACAAGGCTATTGGCAAAGAGAAGTTATCTTACCTGGCAAAAGAACTGCCACAAATAGATTATTTTTTATTGATTGAGGATGGGAATCATTTTATGGAAATAAGTGATTTAATAACATCTTTAAAATCAATAGGAGCCATATCTTATGTTCAATTAATTGATACCACAAAACTTAAATATAAGGACAATTTTATTTTCAACTAATGGACAAAATACTTTTTAATAAAGCCAAAGTTATTGCAACTGTTGGCCCAGCATCTAATTCTAAAGAAACCCTTAAGGATCTTATTATTGCAGGAGCGGATGTTTTTAGATTAAACTTTTCGCATGGTACACATAGTGACCACGCTAAAGTAATTAAGCTAATACGTGAACTCAATGCCGAGTTAGGAACTCATATATCGATTTTGCAAGATTTGCAAGGACCCAAAATACGGCTTAATGAGATGGAGGATGGCTGTGTTATTAAGGATGGGGATAAGCTTATTATTACCACGGAAGATATTATTGGTAACTCAAAAATTGCAAGTACTGTATATAAAAACTTGGCTACAGATGTGGCAGCTGGTGAGCTTATTTTAATTGATGATGGTAAAATTGAGCTTAAAGTTGAAGCGGTTAAAGGGAACGAAGTTCATACGTTGGTTGTGCATGGTGGTGATTTAAAATCGCGAAAGGGCATTAATTTGCCTCATAGTAATGTGTCAGCTCCATCTTTAACGCCTAAAGATTTAGAAGATCTTAAATTTGGGTTAGAAAATGATGTTGATTGGATTGCTTTGTCTTTTGTAAGAGATCCATTAGATATTATAGATCTTAAAATGAAAATTGAGGCGGCTGATAAAGATATTAGAGTAATTGCTAAGATTGAAAAGCCAGAGGCTGTTAAAAAGATTGATGCCATTATTGATGCCACTGATGCCATTATGGTTGCTCGTGGCGATTTGGGTGTTGAAATGGACATGGAAGATGTTCCCATGATTCAGAAGGAGATAATTATAAAATGTAATGCTGCTGCTAAACCAGTGATTGTGGCCACACAAATGATGGAAAGCATGATTGAAAATGCTCGACCAACAAGGGCAGAAGCTAATGATGTAGCTAATTCTGTAATTGATGGAGCGGATAGTGTAATGCTATCTGCAGAAACTGCAGCCGGCAAATTTCCAGTGCTAGCGGTTGAAAGTATGAATAAAATTATTAGATCGGTAGAATCTAGTAATGATAGCATTTACTATAAGTATAATTCCCCAAATCCTGAGTCTCCAGATTTTTATCCTACAAGCTTAGTCCAAAGCTCTGTTCGATTAAGTGCCGATACTAATGCACACGTAATAGCAGGTATGACATGGTCGGGCTTTACCGCTTGGAAACTATCAGCACATAGACCCAAAGCGAATATTTTTATTTTTACAGGGAATAAAAAATTGCTTACTATGATAAATTTAATTTGGGGTGTACGTGGCTATTATTTTGAGCCAAACGATACCACGGATGAGGCCATTGCAAAGGTTGAGACAACATTAAAAATGGAAGGACATTTAAAAGTTGGAGATGCTTTTATTACTATGGCAAGTATGCCAATAAAGAAAAAGTATAGAACTAATATGTTAAGAATTAATATTGCTGAATAGTTTAGCTTACTAAATATCGATGGAAGGTTCGACTAATAGAACCTTTTCTTTTTCAACGAACATGGCACCTGCAGGGGTGCCTTTTTTCTTTCTTACGTATTTTTTTGGTGTGTACAAAACAGGGCAGAGAGTGTCTGTTCTTCTTTTAGAATAATAGGCTGCAAGCTGCGCTGCTTTTTCAATTATATAGGTGGGAAAAGGTTTGCCAGGCACTTGTTTTATTACAACGTGAGACCCGCTTACATCTTTGGCGTGGAGCCATAAATCATCTTTTTTAGCGATCTTAAGAGTAAGCGTATCGTTATGTTTTGCATTTTTGCCCACTAAAATCACAAAGCCATCTGCCGTAAACTCTTTATATGGGAGAGGTTCAGCTGTTTTAATAGCTTGTTGGGGTAAAAGCTTTAGCAGTGGTTTAATGTCAGTGCAATTTTTAATGGTAATTAGTCTTTCTTGTAAATTAGAAATTGTGCTGATTTTTGCATCAATATTCTGGGTGAGTACGGCAATTTCTTTGGCTTCATTTTTTGCCTTACGGTAGTATCGTTCTGCATTTTTTTGAGGCGTTTGCAGCGGATTTAGACTTATTATAATATTGCCATTATCATAAAAATTGAATAGCTCCACGGATTTTGAGCCGACACTTATGGTATGCAAATTCGCCATTAAAATATCAGCTTTCTGTTTATTGCTACTTCCTTGAGATAGTTCAGCTAGCTTCTTTGTTAGTTTTTTAACATAATTAGTAGATTTTGAAAGTTGGCTATTAATAGAGGTTACTAATTTCGTTTTTACCGAATTGATGGATTTTAATTTTACCTCTTGTTCAAAAAAGGAGGTAATCGCTATAATCGGATCAGTAAAAGAGGTATGGACTAATGTGGTTTTAATTAAATTTAAACGAAAACCTATTACTGTGTGGTCTAAGTAAATAGTTGGAGTGTTAAGTTTACGTATAAAATCAATAAAAGCCTGCTCTTTATTAGTTGACATATCTAATCGAGATGCCAATTCTTTGGCTGTGACCTTGTCTAGGGTAGGAATTACTTGTCTAATGTTCCAATCTGCTTCTTCCAACGCCTTGAAAGATATGTCTAAGGGTCGATCTAGTTCTTTAATCTTTATATCCTCATCCCCTTTTAATTTTTTTTTAAAAATCTCTATACCACCGTTGGCCGAGAAATAAATAAGATTAGACTGGTTTCCATACAATTTAAAAAGTAGTTGATCTCCGTTATTAAAATTGAAAATGAAAGCCCTCTCATTATCTATGAGGTTAACACTTGCAATGGTTTGTTCATTTAGTGAATCAAAAATATTAATGGAGTTTCGTTTTGCTCTCGCATAGTTTTTTGGGAATGATAGACAAGAGAAATGGCTTTCTAAAGATGCCTTGACAAAGAATTTCTCATTAGTATTAAGCTCAAATACTAAGATGAGCTCATCCTTGTTTTGGCTAAAACAATCTGTAAGAGTAGAGTTTACTAGTTTGGAGGCTAAAGCGGGAACCAGTTGTTTAAAGAAGTAGTAATTATTATGCATTAGAGTTGCACTCTCAATCCATCATAAGCCAAGGAAACATTTTCTGGCAATGTGGGTTCTATTGCTCTAGTTAAACCCATTTTGTGGCTAATATGTACTAGAAAGGCCTTCTTAGGTTGCAATTCTTTAATTAACTCTAGGGCTTCGGAAAGGGTAAAATGCGAAATGTGCTTTTCTAATTGAAGTGCATTTAATACCAATACATCTAAGCCAAATAGTTTAGATTTTTCTTCTTCTGATATATAATTGGCATCAGTTATATAGGCCATATTTTTAATCCTAAAACCAAAAACGGGAAGCTTGTAATGCATTACTTCAATAGGAGTGATGCTAATATTATTAATGGTAAATTGATTATTGGTTATGGTAATACGGTTTACACTTGGTACACCAGGGTATTTATGCTCGGCAAAAATATAGCTATATTCTTGGGTTATCTGTTCAAGTACTTTATCTCGGCCATATATAGGCATATCCTTTTTTTGAACAAAATTGAATGATCTTACATCGTCTAAGCCAGCCGTGTGATCCTTATGCTCATGTGTAAGTAAAATGGCATCTAATTGTTTAATATTATTCGATAACATTTGCTGCCTAAAGTCTGGGCCCACATCAATATTAAGATGAGAATTATCTACTTCAATGTGCATTGAGGTACGTAGCCTTTTATCTTTATAATCAGTAGAATTGCAAACTTGGCAATTACATGCAATTATTGGGACGCCCTGAGAAGTGCCCGTGCCTAGGAAAGTGATAATCAAAACGCGAGGTCTGTTTGTGAAAGCTCGTGGAAGAGTGATTGGTTTTTAGTACTGAGTTTTTCAGTATCTATATCAATTGATTTAATTATATCTATAATGCAATTGATTTTACCCTCGTGTGTAAAATACTTGTTTACAATGGCTATTTTTTTGCTATTTAAAAGACAATATCCAGATTTGAAACTCCCTTTTTCATAGCGAAGGATGAAATCGGTTTCTGCCATTAAATCCTCCAGCTTATGCAAATACTGTTTGGAATATTTAATTGGCATTTAGCTAGTGTATTGATTTACCAATGTAACCAATCGGTCGAAATCGAGTGGCTTTTGTAGGTATTCGTTAATGCCTACAGCTTTAAACTCTTCTATTGTATAATTGCTTGCATTGCCTGTAATTGCAAAAATTGGAAGCGAAGAAATACTTGAATCGCTCATTCCTCTAATTTTACGTGTAGTTTCCATTCCATCTAAAACAGGCATGTTAATATCCATTAATATGAGATCGAATTTTTGAGTTTCTAATTTATCTAAAACTGCTTGACCATTTTTTACTGTAACTATATCGAAATTTTGTTGCATTAAAATTTTCTTAGTTAGGTTAAGTATCACCGAACTATCTTCTGCAATTAATATATTTTTTGCCATAATTAAATTAGTAATTTTGGATTATTATCTTATATGTGCTTTTAAACTCACCAAAGTTATCTATAAGTTTATAGAAATTTGATTCAAAATCAGAATTATTCTCTTCTTTCAAATAAATTTCGAGTTCTTTGGAGCAACTAGCAATTTTTTCTATCCCTAATGTACCAGAAGTTCCTTTTATGGTATGCATTAGTTTCTTTAATTCTTCCCAGTTTTTGTTTTTAATAAAATCAGCACCTTCTTTTAGTTGACCTTCCGTTTCTGATTCAAAATCATTATAGACTGAGTCTAAGATTTCTTCTCCACCATATTTTTTTAACTGCTTTATTACGTTAATGCTAATTATAGATA
>CAZDQR010000119.1:0-9272 GCA_964507315.1 uncultured Roseivirgaceae bacterium | reverse complement strand
AAATTTGTTTTAATTATTGGATTAAAACTAGCTCATTTTAATGTTTAAAATGCCTAGTGCCCGTAAAAACCATAGAGATGTTGTGATTATTACAATAATCAATAGAATCTTGATCCTTTTTAGAACCTCCTGGTTGAATGATGGCGGTTATGCCTGCAGCATTTGCAGCTTCTACACTATCAGCAAAAGGAAAAAAAGCATCCGAAGCTAGTGCGCTTCCTTCTACACTAAACCCAAAGGTTGCTGCTTTTTTAATCGCCTGCTGCAAAGCATCTACACGCGATGTTTGCCCAACACCACTCGAAAGCATTTGCCCGTTTTTAACCAAAACGATGGCATTTGATTTAGTGTGCTTGCAGATTTTAGACGCAAATAACATGTCATCTATTTCTTGTGCACTTGGTGCCTTATTAGTAGCTGTTGATAATTCTGATTTTTGATCGGTAACATTATTGGCCGATTGCTGTATTACTCCGCCTAACAATGATTTAAACACGACCTTATCTTGAGGATGATTATTGAGTTTAAGCAATACTCTGTTTTTCTTAGCTGTTAAAACTGCCAATGCAGCTTCGGTAAAAGAAGGTGCGATAAGCACTTCCATAAATAGCTTGTCAATTTCTACCGCTGTTTCTGCATCAATTTCGGTGTTAGATATTAAAACACCACCAAATGCAGATAAGGTATCTGCTTCAAATGCTTTTAGATAGGCTTCTTTGGTTGAGTTAGCAATAGCAACTCCGCATGCATTTGTATGTTTCAAAATCGCAAAAGCCGTTTCGCCTTCAAATTCGTTGATTAAACTGATGGCAGCTTCAATATCCACCAAATTATTATACGATATTTCTTTGCCGTGTAGCTGCGTAAAAACTTTTTCTAAATCACCAAAAAACATTCCTTTTTGATGCGGATTTTCGCCATATCTCAACGTGCGCTGTTTGGTGATACTTGATTTAAATACTGGAATGTTTTCTTCCTCATTAAAGTAGTTAAAAATGGCGGTGTCGTAATGCGAACTCACATTAAATGCATAAGCTGCAAATCTTTTTCTTTCCGCCAATGTTGTTGCTCCATTGCCATTTTCTAAAATCGAAAGCAATTCTTCGTATTGATCTCTTGAGCTTACGATTAATGCATCTTTATGATTTTTGGCGGCAGCTCTTATTAATGAGATGCCTCCAATATCAATTTTTTCTATAATCTCTCCATCAGTCCCTCCACTGCTTACAGTTTCTTCAAATGGGTATAAATCCACTATCGTTAAATCAATTGGAGGAATGTTGTGCTCATTGGCTTGAGCAACATCGTTTTCATTATCTCTTCGGTAAAGGATTCCTCCAAAAACTGCAGGGTGTAAGGTTTTAACTCTGCCTCCAAAAATGCTAGGATACCCTGTTAAATCTTCAACCGCGGTAGCCTCAATGCCAAGCTTATTTATAAATGCTAACGTACCACCAGTAGAGTATAATTTAACACCCAACTCATTCAGTTTTCTAATGATGGGGTCTAAGTTATCTTTATGATAAACAGAGATTAAGGCGGAAGAAATTTGTTTGTGCATTTTAGCGATTTTATGAACCGCAAAAGTACCTGTTTGGCTTTTAAGATTTCTTTTTAAGAAAGTAATTTTTCAACAACTTTAGAAATTGTTGAGGGATAGTGTTGGTGTTCGAGCTTATGAATTTTACTGGCTAAGTCATCGGCTGAATCTGTTGGTAGTACTAGGCATTTCTCTTGCAAAATTATGCTGCCTTTATCGTACTCTTTATTAACGTAATGAATGGTTATACCAGATTCTGTTTCTTTATTTTTAATAATAGCTTCGTGTACAAAATGGCCATACATGCCTTTGCCTCCATAATTGGGTAGCAAGGCTGGATGAATGTTAAGTATGGTGTAGGAATTAACCAATTGTGCAGGAATGAGCCACATAAACCCTGCAAGAATTATTAAATCAATTTTTTCGTTTGCCAAGTGATTGCTAACTGTTTGGCTTTTATAGAACTCGTCTCTTGTAAAAGTATGTGTAGGGATGCCTGCGTTTTTTGCTCTTGTTAATACAAAGGCATCTATATTATTGGAGTAAACACACTTGGTGTTTACATTTTTGTTGCCTTTGAAAAAGTCTATAATAGCTTGAGCATTAGTGCCATTCCCTGAAGCAAAGATCGCAATATTTAGTATTGTTTTTTTCATTATATAATTGTCATACTTGCAATACCGATCACCATAATACCCTTTGCAATACTGCTGAGCTGTGCGAAATCGTGTTTTTTATCAGCAAAAAATAATTTTACACAAAGAAAACAGAGAATTACAACCAAAGAGACAAAGAAGGGTAAAAACAGTTGCCATTCTTTAGTTATGTAAAAAACTACACCTGCAAAAAGGATGTTTATCGCATAAATAACCTTTTTAGAATTGGTAGTACCTATTGATATTGGCAGTGTTTTGCACCCAAATTTTTCGTCTCCTTCCATATCCTCTAAATCTTTAATAATCTCTCTTATTAAAGAGATAAAAAATGCGAAAATCGCATACATTAAGATTAATTCTCTGTTTGTAAAGTAGATCATAAAAACCATAAAAACAGAAAGAGATGTTAGAAAACTAACGGTAAGGTTACCCCATAAAGGGAGGCGTTTTAATTGATTAGAGTAGAGCCAAAGCAAAAAAGCAGCTAGTATATTTATGCCCATTAACCACCAAGAAAGGTAGGCGCCTAAAGCAATGCCCACAAAATTGAAAAAGGAATGGATGATTAAAACCTGCCTTCTTGTTATATGTTTACCAATTACAACACGGTTTGGCTTATTTACATAATCAATTTTTATATCGTAATAATCATTAATTATATACCCAGCTGAAGCAATAAATAGGGTTGAAATTATTAAGATAAATAATGATTGATCATTAAGTATATTATGCCAATTATTTGAATCAACAAGAAACAAGGCGACTAAAAATTGCGTAACCGCAATAATGGCTAAATTAGGAAACCGTATGAGTTTTAGTAATTGGTAAAAGCTACTCATCCGGTTGCGTTTGATAGAAGCTTATAATTTGCTGGGTTAGAAGCTTATATACTTCTTGTTTGTCAGGGTGCGCTTCTAAAAGGCTCATGTGCTTATCTAGCACTTCAAAATCTCCACGTTTGGCAGGGCCAGTTTGCGAGTTTATTGGCCCAAACTGCGTGGCTTTAGCAATAGATGTTTCCAATAATGGTTTTAGAATGGATAGATCTAACTTAGCCGATTCTAGGATTTCTTGAGATTGAGAAAGTATCCAGTTTGTGAAATTATTTGCAAATACAGCCGCCAAATGCAGTTGTTGCCTTTGGGCCGAAGAGATTACAGATACATTAGCAGATAGAGAGTTTGCTAATTCTGTGAGCTTAGTGGTTGTAGTATTATTGTCTCCTTCAATTAAAATTGGTATTTCAGAAAAACTAACTTTCTGAAGTTTAGTAAAAGTTTGTAGAGGATAAAAAACGCCAATGTTTGGTGTGGCCAAGTAGCCTAGGGCTGTTAATGGAATTGAGCCCGATGTATGGGCAATGATAATGTCATCTGAAATTATTATTTCTTTAGCCACTTCTTCAATGGCATCATCGGCTACAGCTATGAGAATAATGTCCGCCTCTGAATCTGAAAAGTCTAAATCAGTTTTTACCTGACCTTCGTATAATTTTCCTGCAAGTTTTTTAGCGTTGTCAGAATGACGGCTGTAAATATTTTGCACAGAAGCACCTGCATTTTCTAGCGCAGGGGCTAGGTTCCAAGCTATATTGCCAGCACCAATAAAATCAATTTTTAATGCTTTTGCCATTCTTTTAACTGCCTAACAATAGAGTGCATTTTTTTATCTTAATCCAAATCGTTAATCTTGATGTAAATATCATACTTATGAAACATCTATTCTACATTTTAACCATTTCAATGCTAGTAACTTTCTCCTGCCAGCAAAAAGCTGCCGAAGAAAGCAAAGAACTTACAGATGCAGACTTGCATCAATTAGCGGACTCATTGGCTCATAAATTCATTATTGTAGATGGCCACGTAGATATTCCTTATCGCATGTGGAATCACCCAGAAGATATTTCGGTGCGAACAGAAAATGGCCATTTTGATTATGTGCGAGCAAAAGAAGGTGGATTAGATGCCCCAATTATGTCTATTTATATTCCTTCTGGCAAAGAAGATAATGGTGCAAAAATGCTTGCTGATAGCTTAATTGATTTGGTCGAAAAAATAGTAGAGGATCATCCTGATAAGTTTGCCATTGCCACCAATCCAACAGAAATAAAAGAACAGTTTGCCAAAGGCTTAATTTCTTTGCCAATGGGCATGGAAAACGGTGCACCTATTGAACATGATTTAGCCAATGTAAAATACTTTTACGATCGAGGAATTAGGTATATCACTTTGACTCACGCCAAAGCCAACCATATTTCGGACTCTTCTTACGACAGTATTCGCCTATGGAATGGATTAAGCGAGTTTGGCGAGCAAGTGGTTGCCGAAATGAATCGAGTAGGCATTATGGTTGATATATCTCACGTAAGTGATAGTGCATTTTATGATGCGTTAGCAATAACGAAAGTGCCTGTAATTGCTTCGCACTCTAGCTGTAGACATTTTACTCCGGGGATGGAGCGAAATATGTCGGATGATATGATTAAGGCTTTGGCTAAAAATGGTGGTGTAATCCATATCAACTTTGGCTCATTCTTTTTAGACCCTGCGTTTGCAGAAGAGGAACGAGACTCAACGTATTTTACAAAGGCTTCACAAATTGCAGACAATGTAGATAGAGTAGTTGAACTGGCGGGTATAGACTATGTAGGGTTTGGTTCAGACTTTGATGGTGTTGGCGATTTGCCAGAAGATGTAAAAGATGCTTCGCAGTTACCAAATGTGCTTTATGAGCTTTTGAAAAGAGGCTACTCTGCAGAGGATATTGAGAAAATTTGCAGTAAAAATACCTTTAGGGTTTGGCAGCAAGTAGAAGATTTTGCATCTAATTACTAATGTTGGAGAAACAGAATTTGTATACTAAATCGCAACTTGCCTTGCGAAATGGAACCGATAGAGATGAGGTTTGGGTGGCTTACAAAACCAATATTTACGATGTGGGCAGTTCTAAATTATGGAGAGACGGTAAACATTATGAGCATTGGGCAGGCCAAGATTTAACAGAAGAATTGAGCGATGCCCCGCATACAGAAAAGGTGTTTGCAAAATTTAAGATTATAGGAAAATTGACTAACTAATGTGGCTAATAGCAGACAGTGGTTCCACAAAAACCGAATGGATTTTATTTGACGAATCGGGAGAAAGAAAAAAACTTTTCTCTAGGGGGTTAAATCCACTTTTTCTTTCTGAGGAAGAGTTTAAATATGAAGTTGAAAAGGCTATTTCTAGTAATGAAAGGTTAGAGATAACCAAACTTTGGTTTTATGCAGCAGGCTGTGGCTCAGAGGCAATAAATAGTAAAACAGCTCTATGGCTTACAGCTATTTTAAAAAATGCAATAATAAAAGTAGATTCTGATATGTTAGCCGCAGCGAGAGCTACGTGCAGCACAAGTTCAGGCTTAGTTGCTATTTTAGGCACAGGCTCTAACAGTTGCTTTTATGATGGCCGAATTGTTAAGGATCAAATTAAGCCTTTGGGCTTTATTTTAGGAGATGAAGGAAGCGGTGCAGCTTTAGGAAAGGCACTGCTGCAAAAGCTACTACGAAACCAATTCAGTCCTCAATTAACAGCCTTAGTATACAAAGAAATTGGCCTAGATTATGATGGAATTATCGCTAAGCTATATCACTCTTCATGGCCGAGTAGATTTTTAGCTTCTTGTGCTAAGGTAATGTTTAATCACAAGCATGAAAATGAAATTGAGCAACTTATTGAAGCTGAGTTTGACCGCTTTTCAAACGTATTGAAAGGATATAATAATAGCAGCTCAGTTAATATTATTGGCTCCATCGGTTTTTATTTTGAAGAACAGATTCGAACTAGCTTACAAAAGAATGGATTAGACATTGGTGTAATTATTAAGTCACCGGCAGTAAGCTTAATAGATTATCATTTGGAAAACGATTAAAATCTACTCGATTTTTTCAATCTCAGCCAATAATGGAATTAAGTAATTATTGCCAGATTTTGCTTCGTAGCAAAGCGCTCGAGTTCGCCTCGATTTCACCTTTTTAAATAGTCTTTTCTTAAAAATAAAATCTTCTCCTTCGTTGATGTCTTTAACAGAAAGAGAGTTTTTGTTTTTGGAAGGAAATAGAATGGCCCATAATCTAGGGTCTGCAGATAAAGAAGCTCTTGGTTTTTTAAGGTGCAGAGCCAAGGCAGAAAGTAAGTTGGTGTCGAATATGGAGTGGCTTAATAGAGGAGCCATTAAAGACCTAAATGTTGCTTTCCATTCTTTTCCATGAGGCATCACTTTGCGACCATATGTAAGAATTACATCCAAATGTGCTAATTCGTGGATGTAGGTGACCAAAAACAACTCTTTACTTAAGCCTTTATTTATAGAGATAGTATGAGATTTTGTTTGCGGCCAGTATTTATAATGGCCAAATTTTGTTTTTCGATTAAAGCTAAGATCGAATTTGAAAGTATAATTATTGCTTAAAGTTGTACAATAAGTTAGTGCGTTTTCTGATATGTATTGTGCTAATATTTTTTTCATCTTAAACTAAAAAAGGAGAAAACCAGTGGCTTTCTCCTTTTTATAAACGTTAGAATATTATTATTTCTCAGTTGAGTCTTCTGTTGGGTGCTCTTCACCATCAGAAGGATGCTCTTCACCAGCAGGATGCTCGTGTGCAGTTGAATCTGCATGCATCTCATCCATTGGAGCTGCTTCTTCAACAACTTCTACTTCTTCTGCTGCTGGAGCCGCTTCTTCAGTTGTTGCTTCTTCGCTCGTAGAAGTTTCTCCTCCACAAGCTACCATACCAAATGCAAAGCCTACTGCAAGCATTAATGTTAGTAATTTTTTCATAATATTGTTAGATTAAAAATGTTAGTAAATACTAAATTTCTGATAAATATGGTACAATCCTAATTTTAGTCTTATTTTTTTCTAAAATAAACTCTGATGGGCACGCCCTCTAAGTTGAAATAGCTCCTTAGTTTGTTTTCTAAAAAGCGCTGATAAGGTGCTTTTATATACTGCGGAAGGTTACAGAAAAACGCAAAACTTGTCGCTACCGTTGGAAGTTGAGTAATGTACTTTATCTTAATATACTTTCCTTTTAATGCTGGAGGTGGATACTTTTCAATTTCTGGTAACATCGCATCATTTAACTTAGAAGTAGGAATTTTTCGTGCCCTGTTATCGTAAATCTCTACTGCTAATTCAATGGCTTTGAATATACGTTGCTTATTAATTACAGAGGTGAAAATGATAGGAGCATAGGCTAATGGGCCAAGCTTCTGCTTCATTTCTTCTCTAATCTTAACAGCTGTATTGGTTTCTTTCTCTACTAAATCCCATTTATTAATCATTATTAACACCCCTTTGCCGTATTTGTCGGCTAGGGCAATAATGTTAACATCTTGAGCTTCTAATCCTCTTTCTGCATCAATTAATATGATACATACATCGCTATCCTGCAAAGATTGTAACGCTCTTAAAACGGAGTAAAATTCAATATCTTCACTTACCTTAGATTTTTTACGAATACCTGCAGTATCGGTAAGAATAAAATCTTTCCCAAATAAGTTATAACGAGTATTTATAGAATCTCGAGTTGTGCCTGCTTGGTCAGTAACTATATTCCTATCGGTCCCAACCAAGGCATTTACAAACGATGATTTGCCTGCATTTGGTCTTCCTAAAATGGCAAGGCGTGGAATACCATCATCAGGATTTCCTTCATCAACAGATTTAAATGTATTTACAACGGCATCTAATAATTCGCCTGTGCCAGACCCATTGGAAGAGGAGATAGGAAAAATTTCATCAAACCCTAAGGCATAAAACTCGCCCGCCATAAAGCTCATTTCGGTGGTATCCGACTTGTTTACTGCAATAAATACAGGCTTGCCTACTTGCCGAACTACTTTGGCAAAATCCTCATCTAGGCCTGTAAGGCCATCTTTCGCATCTACCATAAATATGATACAAGAAGCTTCGCTTAAAGCCAGTTTCACTTGCTCACGAATGGCCCCTTCAAAAATATCATCCGATCCACTCACATAGCCACCGGTATCAATGGTTGTAAAATGCTTGCCTGTCCATTCGGCATAGCCGTATTGGCGATCTCGTGTAACACCACTTTCATTATCCATGATGGCTGTTCTTTTTTCCACCAAACGATTGAAAAAAGTTGATTTGCCCACATTGGGTCTTCCTACTATTGCAACTATATTTGCCATTTTTTATTAATTCTATCTATTAGTACCCAAATCCTTTAATGGATAATTTTTTGCTTCGCCAATCATCGGCCACCTTCACATAGGTTTCTAAGTGAATTTGCTTGTTGAAAAAAGTTTCTAAGTCCTTTCGAGCTTCGATGCCTACTTTTTTTAAAGCTTCTCCTTTATGGCCAATGATGATGCCTTTTTGACTTTTTCGTTCCACATAAATTAAGGCTCTTATTCTAATAATTTTTTTATCTTCCTTAAATTCTTCCACAATTACTTGTGTGCTGTATGGGACTTCTTTTTTATAATTCTGAAATATTTTTTCTCTAACAATTTCTTCCACAAAGAATTTTTCCGGTTTATCGGTCATCTCATCTTTAGGGAAATATGCCTCGTGTTCTGGTATCAATTCGAGAATGCTATCGAATAGTACATCGATGTTTTTTCCTTTTAAAGCCGACACCTCAATGGTTTTTGCTGGGGTAAACACCTCGTGCCAATAGGCTATTTTATCAAATGCCTGCGAACCTGTTGATAAATCAACTTTGTTCATAACCATAATAATTGGTTGCTTGATGCTTTTTAGCCTTTGAATAAAATCTTCATCGTGCTTTTCATATAAATCGGTAACGAACAAAATTATATCAGCATCCTCTAAAGATGTACTTACAAATCGCATCATAGCATTTTGTAATTCATATTTAGGTTTGATAATGCCTGGGGTATCAGAATATACCACTTGAAAGTCCTCTCCACTTAAAATACCCATAATCCTATGGCGTGTAGTTTGCGCTTTCGAAGTAATAATAGATAATCGCTCACCTACCAATTGATTAATCAATGTGGACTTACCAACATTGGGTTTTCCAATGATGCTTACGAACCCTG
>CAZDQR010000118.1:0-9296 GCA_964507315.1 uncultured Roseivirgaceae bacterium | reverse complement strand
TCGTTCATCCAAGCACCACCACGTTTGCTTTCACGGATAAAGAAATCCATATAAATAATTCCCAAATGAGATCCATCGGCTTCTTTTACTTCAAACACTTGCTGGTCGGGGTGCCAAGTAGGCACATTATCTAAAGGAGAAAAGGTTAAGCCGAATAATTTATTAGCCAACATAAAAACACCTTCGCGAACAGCCGTAAATTCAAAATAGGGGCGCATTTCTTCTTCATCAAAATCAAACCGCTCTTTACGCACTTTTTCAGAGTAGTAGCGCCAATCCCAGCCTTCAGGCTTTTCTTTAATGCCATCTTTCTGCATCATAGTAGCTATTTCTTCCTTTTCTGTTTTGGCCATTGCTAAGGCGGGTTTCCACACCTTATCTAAAAACTCGTAAACACGTGTTGGGTTTTCTGCCATATTATCCGAAAGAATATAATCGGCATGTGTTTTATACCCTTTAAGGTTGGCTCGTTCCACTCGAAGAGAGGCCATTTTAGACAGTATTTTTTTATTATCGAATTTGTTATTGTTATCTCCACGAAGCGCATAGCCTAAGTATAACTGCTTCCTTAATTCACGGTTTGGAGAATACTGTAGAAATGGGTTGATGCTAGGGCGTTGTAACGTAAACAACCACCCTTCTTGATTATTATTTTTTGCTTCATTTGCGGCTGCAGCCACTAAACTTGCTGGGAGGTCTCCTAAATTTTCTTTATTGGTTACTAGCACCTTATTGGTGTTTGTTTCTGCAAGCAGGTTTTCTCCAAACTGTTGAGCTAGCTGCGCTAATTCGCCATTAATGGCTTTGAGTCGAGTTTGAGTTTCGCCATCTAAATTTATTCCTGAGCGCACAAACCCTTTATAGGTTTCTTCTAATAACCGTGTTTGCTCTGGCGTAAGATTTAAAGATTCCTTTTGTTGATATACATTATCTACCTTGCTAAATAGATCAGCATTAAAGTTAATTTCATCTCTGTGTGCAGATAGTTTTGGAGCCATTTCTTTAGAAACGGCTTGCAATGAGTCGTTTGTGTTGGCTCCATTAACCGCAAAGAAAATTCGAGAAACTCTACCTAGTTTGCTGCCACTCCGCTCTAAGGCTTCAATGGTATTGGCAAAATTGGGATCTTCCTCATTGGTAACAATGGCTTTAATTTCCGCATTATGTTCTTGCATTGCTGCCTCAAAAGCAGGTTGGTAGTGATTGTTTCTTATTTTATCAAAAGGAGGAACTCCAAAAGGGGTATCCCACTCTGCTAATAATGGGTTATCCATAGAAGTGATTGTTTCAGTTTGATTTTTTTGGCAACTAACCGTTGAAATTAGTGCAAATAGAAGTAAGAATATATAGTTTTTCATAATGCAAATAATAAGAATTTCTTAAATTTAAAGATAGCTTGAAAAGCTTACTTATCGCACTAGATCCTCTGCTTTTTTGGCCTATTAAGAGTAGTAGATGAAGGCTCTAAGAGAACAACGGATTGCTCATTTTGTTAGTAAAAGGGAATTTGTGTTTTGCAATTTAATGCTATCCGCTTCGGGTAAAGAGTTGTTTTTAAGCTCAACCGGTTGATGAACTTGTTCTTCATTTTGCTTAGCTATAAATAAATAAGCATCAAAAAAAATAATAACAGCAGCAATGCTTGCGGTTATTAGTATTGCTTTAAACCAAATGCGCATCTAATAGAAAAATTTAGGTTGCAAAGATAGAAGAATCAGAGGTTGTGGATAATACGTGTTTAGGCTTAGAGAGAAACACGTGATAATGGCATTATTCCCATACAATATTTTGTGTAATGGCGGATAAGCTGTCTTCATTTGATTTAATAGCCAATATGCTAAACACGTGTGTTCTATTAAGTGAAGGTGTTCTAAACTTTAAATTTATTTCGCCAACAACGTTTGGAAAGTTTTTAATTTCAGACAATGTGTTTGAAAAAACCGCCCCATTGATAGCGCCTGTATTTGACCTAGTGATTGTTTCATATAATACTATATCATTTAAAAGGCTCCCAGCCGGGTGTTCGTTGTCCCAATCGTTATTGCTTATTATTTGAATATCGGTGATGTAATATTTTCTTCCAAGCTCTCCGTTTTCTACACATTTTTCACGAGCATAGGATGAGGAAAATAAGTTAAATGTTGTTTGAGCAACGTTTTCAATGTCCGATTCAATAACACTCAGTAGAAATGGTTGGTTAGAAATGCTTGTCCCATTTTTATATTGAAAAGAGATGGTTTTAAAGTCGTAATAAGGATAAGGCACCTCTAGGCAATTATAGCAACTTACTAAGGAGCCTACCAATAAGTAGGCTATCATAATACCACCGGTTTTTTTAAGCATAGATATCAATGGTTTCTTTATAAGCAAAAATAGCCCTTTCTCGTATTAAGAAAACATGTTATTATAGTAATTCTATTATAAGTTCGTTATTAATATCTATGAAGTTTAAATGCTCCCTAGTAGTTAGCTTAGTTATTATATTTAGTTTATACAATAGGGTCTGTTTTGCCCAAGAGAAGACGGCTCCTCCTTTTACCATTATTCTAGAAACAATAGATGGGAAAAAAGTCTCAACCACCGACCTCAAACTTGACAAGGAATATGTAATCCTGGACTTTTGGAACCGAGGCTGCAAACCTTGCATTGTACAAATGAACACAATGGCGGATGAGTATAATACACTTGTTGAAAAGGGCATTAGGGTTATTGCTATTTCTCAGTTTCCGCCTGATTCTATTGCAAGAAGGCTAATGGAAAAATATCAATGGCCTTTTGAAGTTTATTTTGATTCATCTTTTAAATTATTTAAGAAACAAAGTCCAAGGAATGCCTCAGTTCCTTTTACGGTAATATTTAATAATAAGTGGAAACGTATTTATAAGCAAAGAGGAGCACCTGTTTGGTATAAAAACGAAGACGGCACATTAAGTGAAGACCGTGTATTGAAGAATTCCGCTTACGATGCAAACAAGTATAGCAAATTAGAATCTTCATTAGAAAAATACTATCAAATAATAGAAGAAGATAGGCTAAAGGGGGAATGATTATTCTTTGTATAGTCGTTTTATGTCTTGCCTTAATAAATTTGATAAAGTTTTATACAGCGCAGGACTATAATCAAACAGTTTTTGCGATTGCTCGAAGTACATTTCAATGGAAACTGCAAAAAATTCTTCCTCATTAATAGCGGCATAGCTACGAAAAACAGTCTGTTCGCCTCTACGAATTTTAGCCATTTCAGTCATAGTTAACTCTTCCCACTTTTTTAATTCTGTTGGGTCAAAGAAGTCGTATTCTTCATTTCGAATTAGGTTTTCGAGTTTTAAAGCATGCGCCATTTCGTGGAGGCCTAAATTAATGCCATCGGTAGGGTTGGCAAGGCCTTCTACAAAATGGCGCCACGACAATACAATGGATTTATAATGAGGATTTACTTCTCCTTTATGATGCTTCCGATTGATGGTTGAGTAGTAATCGTTGGGGTAAATAATAATTTTATCGAAATGCTTAAGTGAAACCGAAGGGAAGCCAAATGTTAATTGAACAGCACTGGCGGCTATTAAAGCTTTCATCTCGTCTGTTACTTCGGGTAAGTCTCTTGCAATAAATGTTTTCCGAAAAATAAAGTAGGCTACTTTTTGCTCAAAGAGCAATTTGCTTTTGGTTGGCAGCAGTTGGTAAAATTTATTGTATGCAGCAATGGGCGTTTTGTACTGTATATGTAAGCCTCTGTTTGCTCTTATTTTTAGTAAAAAACCATCTAGCCCATAAAATTTATGGGCTAGAAAAATAACTGATACAATTATGAAAACAGAAATACTTACCACCCGTGGTAATTATAGTTTTCGCAGTAAATCGGTCATAGAGGTGCTTTTTTCCAAAGTTGTTCTTACTTCTTCTATGGCCACACGTACTTGTTTCATACTATCACGATCGCGAATAGTTACGGTATTATCTTCCAATGTTTGGTGGTCGATGGTAACGCAATAAGGTGTACCAACTGCATCTTGTCTCCTATAGCGCTTGCCAATGGCATCTTTTTCATCATACTGAGCAGTGAAATCAAATTTTAGCGCATTGATTAGCTCACGTGCTTTTTCGGGTAAGCCATCTTTTTTGGTTAATGGCAAAACAGCCACTTTAGTTGGAGCTAAAGCAGGTGGAATGTTTAGAACAATTCGCACAGACCCATCTTCCAAGGTTTCTTCATTATAAGCTGCCGAAAGCACCGCTAAAAACATTCGGTCGAGACCGATAGATGTTTCTACCACAAAAGGCACATAGTTTTTATTTTCTTGAGGATCGAAGAATTGCAATTTTTTACCTGAATGATTTTCGTGAGCCGTTAAATCAAAATCAGTTCGAGAGTGAATGCCTTCAAGTTCTTTGAATCCCATAGGGAAATCATATTCAATATCTGCAGCAGCATTGGCGTAATGCGCCATGTTTAAATGATCGTGGAAACGGTAGCTGTTTTCACCTAAGCCAAGAGCCTTATGCCATTTCATTCGTTTTTCTTTCCATTTTTCGTACCAATCGAGCTCGTCCCCTGGTTTTACAAAAAACTGCATTTCCATTTGCTCAAACTCGCGCATCCTAAAAATGAACTGTCGAGCAATTATCTCGTTTCTAAAGGCTTTACCAATTTGGGCAATACCAAAAGGCAATTTCATTCTACCTGATTTTTGCACGTTTAAATAGTTTACAAAAATTCCTTGGGCGGTTTCTGGGCGCAGGTAAATAGTACTTGCATCGCCAGCAACCGAGCCTAATTCAGTAGAAAACATTAGGTTAAACTGTCTTACATCAGTCCAGTTTTTAGAACCAGATACAGGGCAAGAAATGTCTAAATCTTCAATTAGCTTTTTAAAGTCGTCATAGTTTTGAGTATCGACTGCTTCTTGCATTCGCTTTTCGATACTGGTAATTTTTTCCTTATAACCAACAACTCGTCCATTGGTAGAAACAAATTCTTCTTCGTTAAAAGCATCGCCAAAACGCTTGGCTGCCTTAGCTACTTCTTTGTTTATTTTACCTTCAATTTTGGCAATATGATCTTCTACCAATACATCGGCACGGTATCTTTTTTTAGAATCTTTATTATCTATTAATGGGTCGTTAAAGGCATCTACGTGGCCAGAAGCTTTCCATGTAGTAGGGTGCATAAAAATAGCGGTGTCAATACCCACAATATTCTCATTCATTTGCACCATTGCTTTCCACCAATATTGCTTGATGTTATTTTTAAGCTCTACTCCATTTTGACCGTAGTCGTACGTGGCAGCAAGCCCATCGTAAATTTCACTAGAAGGAAATACAAAACCGTACTCTTTTGCGTGAGAAACGATTTTTTTCAAAAGATTATCATCATTTTTTGCCATAAGGGCAAAGGTAGTATAAATATGAGATGTGAAATCAAATAAGAAAACGTAATTGCAAATCTTATTTATATGTGATGCTGAGTCAGCTGGTGACTCTTAAGAGAAAGTGAAGATTAATGAGGTTGCAGGCATGTAGTTTATAAGTCACCTGTTGACTTATAAATTATCAATAGCCAAAATTTAAGGAGACTTGTGCCAAACTCTTTTTAGAACCAACCATCGTTAAGGTATCGCCTGCTCTAAGGCGGGTATAGCCGTGCGAAATAATTAGATTACCTCGCCTTTTTACAGATAAGATAATTACATCGGCAGGTAACCGTAAATCACGGATAAGCAAGCCCTGTACATCTTTGTTAAGTACTTGAATATCCATACTATCTTGGTCTTCTTGCATACCAAGTAGTAATGAGGCCGCTTGAGGGGATCGCACAAAATGATCGAGTAAGGAGACAATGGCTGTGGATGGATCAACAATGAGTGCGCCTAAATCGTGGAACTTGTTAAAATTATAACGGTGGTTAAGCCTAACAATGATTTCGTGGGTGCCAATATGTTCATAAATGAGATTACAAAGGGCTAAATTTTCTTCATCGGTAAGCATTAATACTACTGCTTCAGACAGCTTCGCATCTAGTTTTTCGAGGGCAGGCAAATCAATTTTATCAAAATGATAAATATCTAAGTCTTCGTACTCTTCTTTTTTAATATCGGGTAGTAATGTGGCCACTTTAACTTCCCAACCAGCTTCAATTAATTGCCTTGCTAGGGCAACGGATTGTGGTTCAAACCCAAAAATAATGGCATCTTTAACTCCATCAAAAGCGGGAGTATCTGCACGGGTATGCCCTTCTTTAACTTTATTAATAGCCCATTTAAACAAAGCTGGCCCCACCAGTTGATTTACGATAATAACGGCAATTACAATAGTTGAAAACTCAACTCCCCACTCGGGGAAAGTATTGGCTACTATGGTTGTTAACCCGAGCCCAACACCTGCTTGTGTTACATAGGGCATCCAAGCTAATCGTTTAAATAAGGAAGAGTCTTTTGTAATGGTTGCACCCGCAGAACCTCCAACCATTAAGCCAAGTATGCGTACCAAAAACATGATAAATGCAATACCAGCTACCTGTATAAATAAATCTAATTTAAGAGAAGCGCCCGCTAAAAGAAAGAACGGTATGTAAATGTATTTGGCAGACTTTTCAAGAATTCGTAGAAACTCGGCTCTGAACTTGCTGTAATTGGTTACATAAAAACTAGCAATAAGGCAAACTAACAAAGGTTCAATGCTAACGCTATGATTAAATTGAATAAAAGTGATGTCATCTAACCAATGGTGAAGCACATACATTAGGTAGCCCATAAATAGAATAAGCACTAATTTATAAGGCTGCCGCCATTGGGTATTAAGAATACCAATTAGTAAAAAACCTAGTAGAATTCCAACCCCAAAACTTGAAACTAGCTCTAGGGTGATGATGCCTACAAATAGTAAATCGAAATCGGTGCCTTCAAAAAATGCAATGCATACTTCTAAGGTAAAAGAGAAGAGTAGAATAACGAAAACATCAATAAGTACGGTTACACCAATAGCGGTTTGTACAAAAGGGCCTTTTGCCCTCATTTCGCTTACCACTGCAATAGCAGATGCCGGAGAGCGAGCGGTAAATATGGCTGCGAATAGTCCTGCAATGCCTACTCTAAAAACGGCAGGCATTTCTGACATAAATGGAATATAACCGGAGAGTAAAAAGATAGTGATACCACTTAGCGAAAAAGTAAAAATTAGCTGGGTGAACGTCATCCACTTAATGCTGTGGATTCTACTTCTCATTTCTCTCAAATAGAGTTCGGCACTTGCCGCAAAAGCGATATAAGCTAAGGCTATATCATTAATAAAGCCTAGATGTGCAATAGAGGAAGAGGGAATTAAATTAAGAATAAAAGGCCCTGTTATGATGCCAGAAATTAATAAGCCTGTTATTAAGGGTAGTTTTACTATTCTGAAATAGCCTGCTAACTTGGCTGCTGCTACCGCAACAACAGCAAAACCAAGTATGGCTAACATAATGCTTAAATTTGGATTCATAGAAGGATTTTATGAGTCTAAAATTTAAGATAGCAATTTTTTGTTAGTTGCTCTTAATAAAGCAGATTAGAATACCATTAGAATATTTATAAACCGCGGTTGTTCTTATAGAAATCTCAGGAAGTCAGATGGGTTTTACATAGAAAATCAAACGGTTTTCTTTAGGTAAGTTTAAGTCCATGGGGTTCAACCCGGGATTAGCTAAATTTTGGCAATTATTACTTGTTCTGAACCCCAATTAATAGTCAGCTATAACTTGGTTCGATACTTTTTTTCTTCGTGCTTTAGCACGGGGAATAGAGGTGTAATCAATATGCAAAAAAACTATAATCCTTTTACAAGATCCCCAATAATTTCTTTTAAAGGTCGAATAGACTTTACCGATTCAATGGCTGGGCCAGCTACCCATACATTTTGATAAGATGTACCAAAAGCGGCTTTCTCAATTTTTTTCATGCCATTATACATAATGAGCATTTTAACATACTTTTTCAACCATTTATTCCTTTTAAGAAGCCATTCTAAAAAGTTTTTCTTGGTGCCCACATCTTGAACATAAGGGGTATTAATTACCGTTATGGCTGTGCCAGAAATTTTAGTGGATAGAATGATGTCTTTTTCACCATAATCGACCATAGCTTGTTTGTAATCCTGACCAATGGGAGCTTCATCGCAAGCAATAAAAATAGTACCTACTTGTACTCCTGCTGCACCTAAGCTTAAGGCATCTTTTATGTCATCGCTTTTAGCAACGCCTCCAGCAGAAATAATAGGAATGGAACAGTTTTCGGTTAATTCTTTGATAAGGTCTTCCGGTGAGGTTCCACCACAATGGCCACCGGCTCTGTTGTTAACAGCAATAATACCATCGGCACCAAGTTCTTCTACTTTCTTGGCAAATTTTAAATCAACCACATCGCAAAAAACTTTAATGCCTGCTTTATGCGCCTGCTCAATTACTTCTCTAGGGCTACCTAATGAAGTAATAATATAATCAACCTTTAACTCTACCAGTGTTTTAAGCTGTGGTTTATACTTTGGGTTCGATTTATTAACAATAAGGTTTACTCCAAAAGGTTTATCAGAGTGAGCCTTAATTTCGGCTATGGCCTGGCGTAACTCTTGATCTGTTCTATAATTAAGTGCCGGAAATGCTGCCGTTACACCCGCATCTAATGCAGCCTTAATCATGGCTGTATTAGAAATTAAAAACATAGGGGCAACAATTACTGGGTACTGTATGCCTAGTAATTTATCGAGTGTTAAAGAATTGTTCAATTGAAGAGGGTTTATAGAAAAGTCCTAAATATAAAATTAGATCTTGTCAATTCAAACACAATGATGTGTAATATATAGAAAAGGGGTTGAACTTACTGTTTTTTAAAATCGCTAAAGCGATAGGCTTTTACTTTAGTGCGTTCTAGTATTCTCAGCACCCTTTCTTTACCAAATACACGCGTATCTTCGAACGTAATTGGAAACAAAAGCCCTTCTTCCTCTTTGTATGTTCCGTATGGGTATTGTGCATAGTTTCTAGTATAACCGGTGTCGTTTGATAAAAGCATAATATCGCAACTGATTTGTTTGGCTGCTTGCCAGGTCATTTCTGTTACTTGTAGCCTTTTTTGTTTTTTTCTTATGTGCTCGCCATTTGCAGAAAATCTTAGTATTTGAGGCCACAAACTATCTGTGGCTCTGTCATAAAGAATTATAGAGATAGTCACTTAGCTACCTAATATAATCTTTGTATATTGCCTATCTATGAATATATTTAAAGGGCAAGACCTTCTAAAGTTTACTGAAGAGTTTAAAACAGACAA
>CAZDQR010000117.1:0-9321 GCA_964507315.1 uncultured Roseivirgaceae bacterium | reverse complement strand
GTGTGAGAGGCGCACTCCATTCCTATTTAGGAGCGGAGCCGTCTACTCGATTAGCATTTGTTTTTTAAACTAGGCTTTTCAAACAACTTTTCTTAAGATTTACTCGCTTTTACCTTCAAGAATTTTTTTAGCCATATCTGCACCTATTAGTTGAGTAAGCATATCGTTGTTTCCATTTCCAGATGAACCTATAAACATAGTAGTAGGAAGAGTCCATTGAGCTATAGCTTCTATTCTTTTCACGCCTGCGTCCAATTCCATTTGAAGCTCTTTTTCAGGAGTAATACCTGCGGATACTTTTTTTCTAATTTCATAGGCATCGGCATCGGCTTTTACTTTTACTTGGGTCGCTTTAATTCGCTGCGTTTCAAGTTGAATTTGAGCCAGTTTTTTATTCGTTTCTTCTTCTTTTAGCATCGTTTCTTTGTTAATCAAAACTTGAACCTGTGCTAATTCCTGTTTAACTTTTTCTTGCGCTTTATCTCTTTCCCCTTCTGCAATTATTCTTTCTCTTGCATCTTTGGCTGTTTTAACTTTTTGCTGTTCTAATTGGCGCTTTGCTGATTCATCTCTTTGATTTTCTAATCTTTTTACAAAGGCACTTTCTAGTTCAACATTGTCTAAAATAACTTGTGATACCAATATATTATTCTCTGTTATTTCTGTTGGAATACGCTGAGGAATTCCGTTTTTAATAACTTTAACAACATTATAGGAGGTTTTAATGGATTGTATATTTCGATTAGTTGACGTCTGACTGATATCTGTAAAAGTAGTATCTCTAATCGTTAGCTTTTTAACTTTATAAGCACCGGATGTTAATTGTTCTTCAAACGTTTGTCTAAAGTTTTGAGCTTCACCAGAAATATAATCTTGAGCGGAGAACATATAGCCAGTATTCAATAGCTGTTCTTTAATCGTTGGAATCAAAGTATTGTTAACTAAGTTGGTTACTGATCTAAATTTAATAGCCATTTGAATAAAGCTCTCCTCATCTGTTGGTAATTGAAACCTAACGGCAGGGTATGTTTTTGCGGTTACTTGATCTACAAACCTGATTCCAACAGGGCTCATTTTACCTTCCAATTCGTTTAATGCTTCATCTTCTGTTTCTTCTGTAGGTACCCTGACATCAATGTATTTATCCCAAACAGTAATTTTACTAAAAGGCATTACGAACTTAATTCCTTCAGACATAATAGCAGTTTTAGTACCCATTGGTGATACAATAAAATATTGTTTTCCTGCTAAAGAGAAGAACAAAGAGATTGAAATTATCCATAGTAGTGTTGCACCAAATATGCCGCCAATCCAAATATTAGAATTAATACTGGCTAACGGATTGGTATTACGTACTACGGGTGCGCTTTCTCCATTAACTACTTGTTCTTTTTCTAGTTTTATTTTTGAGCTGAGAAAGCCGATAATAGCTAGAATTAAAATTATAATACTTAAAACTGTCATTTGGGTTAATTATGATTATTTGATTTTTTTATAGTTCGATCTTATTATTAATAGTCGAAGATAAAACTATGATTTGATATTAGCACTTCTTTGTATATTTTAATTAGTGCATAACGCTTACTGTAAACTTCTGTAAGGACTTAAAAGTAAATTTTTTTTATAACTCACGTAGGCAAACTTATTGAGTTTACAAAATATTGAAGGTAGTTTTTATTCCAATATTCCTTCATCAATTAGTATATCAGCAATTCCGTTAACTTTTCTAAATGATTCTCCTGAACCAAGATTTGAAAGAACTACAATTGCAATATCCTCATTCGGAAACCTTAATAGTTGTGAACTAATTCCCCAATCACCACCATCCCAAGCAACAATTCTTCTTCCGTTAAAATCACCAATGTATAATCCAAATTTTTTAGTTACCATATTCTCACTCCATTTTAATAAATCATCAACTGTTGTTATGACTCCACTACCACCATAGTGAGGTGAATTTCTTGGATGCTGAATATATTCCCCCTTATTCTTTATTGATATACCATTTTCTTTGTAGGCTTCAATATTGTCAATGGTTCTGTTGTTATATGGTGTTACTCTGTTTTTAACAATTGAAGTAATGTCATCATTGATTAATGTATTTGTCATTCCTAATGGTTCAAATAGACGAGTCTTTGCAAATTCACTAAACGACTGTCCGCTTATCTTTTCGACAATTTTTGTAAGAAGCATAAAATTTACATTACAATAATCCCACTTGTCGCCTGGTTTGAATTGAAGTTCTTTTACCGAAAGAGATGTGTTTATACACTCGTCAATTTCAAAATAGTTAAATGTTATCCAAGATTTTCCTCCTTGACGTTCAAGCCTTGGATAATCAGTTATTCCACTGGTATTATAAATCAGATGCTTTATTCGAATTGTGTCAGCATACTGATTTAATTCTGGTATAAATTTCGAGGCAGGAGTTTCTAATGAAATTTTCTTTTCAAGAACTAACAGTGCAATACAAGCCGCTGTAAATTGCTTTGAAACAGACGCAATACTAAATGCTGAATTTGGTTCAATTGGAATGTTATAATCTAAATTTGCTGAACCATATCCACTTTTGTAAAGTGTTTTACCGTTTTTTGATATTCCGATTGCATATCCCGGAGAATTCATATTATCAAATTCCAAAAACAATGAGTCAATTCGTTTTATTGTGGAATCAGAAATTTTGCCTTGTAATTCAGTTTGAGCACAACTTGTCAAAGTGATTAAGCATAAAAAAAGGGTAATTATATTTCTCATTTTGTTCTATTTCGTTAATTACCTACAATAATTGGCTAACAGGACATTTGGCCCTATTTTAAATTTCAAAGTGCATCCCTTCTTTCAATAATCGCTTGTACATTTTTTTATTAAATTGAAAAAGGTTGCCTGGCCTACCCGCACCCGTTGATTTTGCCTTTTCATTTAACTCTTCCAAAATACCAAGGCTCATTACCTTCTTTCTAAAATTACGCCTATCAATAGGCCGGTCAAGCAAGGTTGTATAAAGGTTCTCTAAATCAGAAAAAGGAAATTTCTTATCTAATAGCTCAAATCCAATGGGCTGGTACACCATTTTACCACGAAGGCGCTCTATGGCTACCTCAAGTATTTGCTTATGATCAAAAGCCAAGGTTGGTAAATGTTTAAAATTAAACCACTCCGCATCTTCGGCATCTGTAGAGGCTTTCAGCTTTTCAAAATGGGTTTTATTCACCAACCCAAAATAAGCTACCGATAAAATGCGGGTTCTGGGGTCGCGCTTAGGTGCACCAAAGGTGTATAACTGCTCTAGGTAATCTATCTTAATGCCTGTTTCTTCCTGTAATTCTCGTGCTACGGCATCTTCTAAAGATTCTGAATCTAGCACAAAACCACCAGGTATTGCCCAAGCTCCTTTAAAGGGGTTGTATTTTCTTTTAATGAGAAGTAGAGATACGCCCTTCTCTTTACTGTAGCCAAATACAATGGCATCAACAGCTACTTGTATATTTTGTGTTACTTCCACCCAATAAAGATAATGTGTTTCATATAATTAAAAAGGTATTAGTGTATGTTTTACACAATTAAGTTTGCAATAGTGAAACAATTGATTTTATTATTGCGTTAATAGAACACAAATAACAACACAAGCCTTAAAATAACAACACGCTTATTAGTAACTGGAATGTAGCTACCAACTATATTGGTAATGTATTACGAGTTGAAACAAATTGAAGCATACATAATCTAAAGATTAAAAGGATAAACCCTCCACATGAAAAAATATAGCTCTCTTCTTATTCTATTCTTTGCCTGTGCGTGTAGTAACAGCCAGCAAACTTCCTCCGTGAATAAGTTGGATAAGAATCAAACGGATTTGCTTCTTCAAAAAGCCATCGAATTTCCTAGCAACACACAACTTTCAATTGCAATTATTAAAAATGGTGAAGTTAGTTTTTCAGGCCTAAAAAATATAAAAGGTACTGTTTTGTGGGTAAGTAATCATAAAAATATTTTTGAAATTGGTTCTATCACCAAAGTGTTTACTTCAACACTCCTTGCTAAGTTAGTATTAGATAATACCCTTCAACTTACTGATACTATTGATCAATACATTGAAACACCATTGAAGGACAATGCAAAAATTTCATTTGTGCAATTAGCGAATCATACCTCTGGTCTTCCCCGCTTACCGACAAATTTAGACCCAACAACACCTCCTAAAAACCCATATATCGACTATGGAGAGGAAAAATTGAAATCATATTTATCAAATGAACTAAGGTTATCTGAGAGGCCTCTTAGCACGTATGCGTACTCAAATATAGGCACGGGATTGCTTGGGTATGTAGTAACAGAAATAGAAGGCATAAGTTACGAATCCCTCATTCAGCAGGAAATATTTTTAAAATATCATATGGATAATTCAACTACTGATCAACTAAAAGCAAAGAACATAATTAAAGGTCTTGATGCAGAGGGAAATGAATACCCAATTGGGATATTGCCGCATTGGTAGGTGCAGGCGGTGTATTGTCTTCAACTGACGATCTTGCAAAGTTTGCACTTGCTCATTTCGACAGCAGCAATAAAGAATTGGCTTTAACAAGAGCAAGCACCCATTCTATAAATAACATTTCGGATATTGGATTAAGCTGGGAAATTATTAAAAGAAGGTCAGGCGACATTTGGTATAAACACAATGGAAGAACTGGAGGATATACCTCTGCTATTATTATAGATGTAAACAATAAAAATGGGGTAGTCATACTTTCCAACATATCAGCATACAGCAGTCACAGTTCTACCATTAATGACTTTAGCTATGACTTAATGAAATCAATAAAGAAACCATAACAAGATGAATAAAGAGAACATAATATTTGGGCTTTTAATAATTGTATTTGCCGTGGCTTGTACAAAAGGAAAACCAGAAAAACAGGAAACACAGACTCCCCACTCAAACACTATTGACTTAGTTGCAACACTAGATACTATATGGAGTACCGAGCAAGAGCCAATTAGAAAGCGAGATGCCATGCTTGATAAATATGGTGCCGACTCAGATGAGTTTGAAAAATATCAAGTCATTTATAAAGCGAATCACATTATTAATGAGCAAAAAATAATTGCAATACTAGCAGGTGGCTGGCCAGATAAAGAGATGATCGGGGCCAATGGGAATAGAACAATTTGTAACGTATTACAGCATTCTGATTATGAAATTAGAGTGAAATATCTTCCCTTAATGCAACAAGCAGTAATGGAAGAGCAATTAAGCGCGGCATTCTTAGTAAGAACTGAAGATCGACTTGCTACCGATCGCAGAGAGCCTCAGATTTACGGTGGGCAAATGAAATACTATCCTGAAACTAAAAGTTTTAATGTGTGGCCAGTATATGACCCCATAAATATTGATAAAAGAAGAGCAAATATAGGGTTGGTCCCTATTGCGGAGCATCTAAAAAACAGGTTCGATTTTGAATGGAATCTTGAAGAGCAGATAAAAAGAACTGAAGCTTTCGAGGCCAAAAGGAAAAATAAATGAATAGTAAAATGAAAAACAACAAGCAAAAAGAGCGCAAAATAGCTATTGGTATAGCTTTAGGAACAGGAATTGGGGTTGGAATAGGAGTTGCAACTGGAGATTTTGGTTTATGGATTGGAGTTGGAATAGCAATAGGAGCTGGAGTTGGAACTTCTTTAGCACAAAAAGCGATAAAGTAAACCACAATAAATCTTAAAGTTATAGATATCTACAACCGAATGAATTTTCCTAAATAAACTAAAATGAAAGCAATCCTTTGGACTACCTATGGAGCACCTGAATTACTCAAGCTAGGAGAAATTGAAAAACCAATACCCAAGGATGATGAAGTGCTTGTAAAAGTGAGTTTTGCCTCTGTTAACCGTACAGATTGCGCAATGCTTAGAGCAAAACCATTTATTATGCGTTTTATTACAGGATTTTTTAAACCTAAAAACCCAATTTTAGGAACTGAATTTGCAGGAACCATTGAAGCAATAGGCAAAGAGGCGAATGCCTATAACGTGGGTGATAAGGTGTTTGGTTTTAGTGACTTAGGCGTAAGTTCTTATGCGGAATACCTAACCATTAAGGCGGATAGTTCACTAGCAACTTTACCCAACAACTTCAGTTTTGAGCAAATAGCAGGAAGTATAGAAGGAGCACATTATGCCTATAATATGCTAAATAAGGTGAGCATTAAAAAGGGCGATAAAGTACTTGTGAACGGTGCAACGGGCGCAATTGGTTCTGGGGCTGTTCAGCTACTTACCTACTACGGGGCAAAAGTAACAGCAGTGTGCAACGGAGAGAATGCTGCTTTGGTGCAGTCTATTGGCGCTACTAAAGTAATTGACTATACCACCGAAGATTTTACTAAAACCAATGAAACCTATAATTACATTTTCGACACCGTTGGTAAAAGCACCTTTGCAGAATGCAAGCCTTTATTAGCTTCAGGAGGCGCCTATATTTCATCCGAATTAGGGCCGTATTTACAAAACTTATACTTGCCACTAATTACTAAGTTTTTTGGGAGTAAAAAGGTGATATTCCCTTTTCCAAGTGATATTAATAGAAGCATTTTGTTAGTTAAAAAGCTTATGGAAGAAGCCAAGTTTACACCCGTTATAGATAGAAAATTCGCATTAAAGGATGTAACAGAAGCTTTTAAGTATGTTGAAAAAGGAGAAAAAATTGGGAATGTTATAATTGAAATATAACTGGGTAAATGAAAGCAATTGTTTATTATGAATATGGGGGTTCTGAAGCTCTTCAATTAAAGGAAGTGCCAACACCAACACCCAAAGACAATGAAGTTCTTATTAAAATACACGCAACATCTGTAAACTCCTGGGATTGGGATTTATTGAATGGGACACCTTTTTTAGTACGCCTTGTTGGTGGAGGTATTTCCAAACCTAAAATAAACATACTGGGTTGCGATGTAGCAGGCACAGTTGAAGCAATAGGTAAGAAAGTAATCCAGTTTAAAGTTGGGGATGACGTTTTTGGGGACCTTTCTGGCGGCAATTGGGGTGGTTTTGCAGAATATGTTTGCGCCCAAGAAAAGGAGTTAACGCTAAAGCCCAAAGGGATAACCTTTGAGCAAGCAGCTTCCTTGCCTCAAGCTGCAGTAATGGCATTACAAGGAATACGAGATCATGGCAAAGTACAAAGCGGGCATAAAGTATTGATTAATGGTGCTGGGGGTGGAATTGGATCTTTTGCCATTCAAATGGCCAAGGAAGCAGGAGCAGAAATAACGGGGGTAGATAGTGCTCAAAAATTTAACTTCATGCGTTCCCTCGGTGCTAACCACGTAATTGATTATAAACAGGGGGATTTTACTAAAAATGGCAAACAATACGACTTTATCTTAGATGTGGTTGGTTATCATTCCATCTTCGAATATAAAAAAGCATTAACACCAACAGGAATATACCGCATGATTGGAGGCCCTACTCCACTAATTTTTCAATCGGTTTTTGTGGCTCCTTTTATTACCATGTTCCATAAAAAGAAGATGGGAATTTTAGCGCAAGAAACGAATAAAGAGTTGGCCTATCTGGCAGAACTTGTTGAAAAGGGGAAGCTAAACACTAATATTCACAAAGTTTTTCCACTATCACAAACAGCAGATGCCTTGCAGTATTTAGGTGATGGCAAAGCATTGGGAAAGATTGTTATATCAATATAGAGAAATAGGTAGTTTATTTAGGCCAACACTGGGTTATACGTGCTGTAGCACCTAATAATTGCCTCCTAAACTCATTGCCTTTCCATTCTAAACGGCCTACTTTGCATATGTATTAACTACCAAAAAATGAGGTTCCTCCAATTCAAATTATTTCCCTTCTTAGCCTTACTACTAGTTGTTGGGTTTATTTCTTGTAAAGAGAAAGGTTCAAATGCTCCCAATCCATCAAATGAGGAACACCTAACTATATTTTTTACAAACGATATGCACGGGCAACTTAACAATTTTGCAAAAATCAAGCATATTGTCGATGCTGAAAAAGAGAATACCAATGTGCTGTTAGTAAGTGCAGGAGATATATTTTCGGGAAACCCAATTGTTGACCAATACAATGAAAAAGGGTATCCAATTATTGATGTAATGAATAAAACAGGGTATGATATATCTGTTTTGGGCAACCACGAATTTGATTATGGGTTAACAAATTTGAAAAACCGTATTTCGCAGGCTGAATTTGAATGGGTTTGTGCTAATATAAACGTAGAAGCTAGTGAACTGCCTCAGCCCAATGCTTTTGCCACTATTAAAGTTGGGGGATTACAGATAACCTTTTTAGGATTAGTGGAAACTTTTGGAAAACCAGATGATATTATTCCCTCTACTCACCCTTGGCGAGTGGCTGAGTTATCATTTCAGCATTATTACAATATGGTGGAGCAATACATGGGATTAAAAGAACAAGAAAATGCCGATCTGTATGTTGCGCTTACACACTTAGGGACTTTTTCTGATAAAGTTTTGGCCAATGACTATCCTTACTTTGATGTAATTATTGGAGGGCACAGCAATGACCTTAATCAAGGAGAAGTAAACGGAACGCCAATGTTAATGGCTGGTTCACGTCTATCGCATCTAGGCAAAATTGAGCTAACTATTAAGAACAAAGAAGTCATTGCTCACGAAACAACATTAATTAACCTCAGTAATTATTCTGATGTGGACAAAGAGCTTATGACGTTAATCGAAGAGTATAATAACGCACCTGAATTTGATGAAGTGATTGGTGTTGCCAGTTCACATCACTCAAGAACTGAAATAGGTTGTTTTTATACTACTGCCTTAAAAGAATATATGGATGTAGATATCTCCTTTCAAAATAATGGAGGCATAAGGTCTGATTTGGCAGAAGGCGATATAACGGTTCTTGATATTTATAATTTTGATCCGTTTAATAATGGCAGTGTTGTTTTTACAATGACGGTTGCTGAAATCAAGGATTTTTTTAAACAAACAGGTGCAGGCTTACATGTATCAGGCATAAGAATAGAGCAGAATAGAGACGAAATAATTTTCTTTGATGAAGATGGAAATGAAATTGACGACACTGAAACATTAACAATTGGTACTAACGATTATATACCTGCAGTTTATGATAGTTATTTTTCCATTGAAGATGCCGATATCAGAGAATTAACCACCGCTGAAAGTATTATTGAATACCTTAAAACAATGAAGAGTACAGTAGATTATAATGATTGTGATCGCTATTTTAGGTATAAGTAATTTTAGAGATAGTCACTTAGCTACCTAATATAATCTTTGTATATTGCCTATCTAT
>CAZDQR010000116.1:0-9333 GCA_964507315.1 uncultured Roseivirgaceae bacterium | reverse complement strand
CTGTAATTGCCATTTTTGGCTTTATCGCTTATATGGCCTTTAATTACTCTCGTACAGCAGAGCAAAATAGGGTATGGGTGGGAATGGCTAAGGAAACCGCTCATCAGTTAGGCACCCCAATTTCTTCGCTAATGGCTTGGATGGAACATTTGCGAGCGGATCCAAACTTTACCAATCATGATATATTGTTAGAGCTAGATAAGGATATTCATAAGCTGACCTTAATTACCGAACGGTTTTCGAATATAGGCTCTGTGCCTAAGCTTAAAGAAGAAAATATTGTTTTAGAAGTGGAACGTGTGTTAACCTATCTGCGACCGCGAATCTCTAGAAAAGTAGAAATGACTGTAAAAGGGATGCACGATCAAGTGTTTGCCCAAATTAATGTAGCCTTGTTTGAATGGGTGATCGAAAATGTGTGTAAAAATGCAGTGGATGCCATGGGAGGAGTTGGTAAAATTGAAATTAATGTAATGGAAGGTAGTGACTGGCGTGTGTTTATAGATATTGCTGATAATGGCAAAGGCATAGATCCCTCTAAGTTAAAACGAGTTTTTAATCCAGGCTTTACAACTAAAAAGCGTGGTTGGGGACTTGGTTTGGCGCTTGCTAAGCGAATTATCGAAAATTATCATCAAGGTAAAATCTTTGTAAAATCATCTAGTGTTGATAAAGGAACCACCTTTAGAATTGTGTTAAATCGGAATCATACTCCACACAATTTATCATAATTGTTATTAACTGTTAAAATTCAGAAAGTTGCTTTGCAAAAAGCAAATTAACCTGCTAGCTTTGCACTTCGAAATCGACAGGTCAAACTTTGATCAAAAAATTATAAGATGGCACATACAGGTAAAGTTTCTCAAGTAATCGGCCCAGTGGTTGATGTTAGCTTTGAAAGTGAAAATGAATTACCAGACATTCTAAACGCGCTAAAAGTTACTAAAAATAATGGTAGCGAAATAGTTTTAGAAGTTCAGCAACACCTAGGTGAAGACAGGGTTAGAACTATTGCAATGGACAGTACCGAAGGGTTAGTTCGTGGAATGGAAGTAATCAACTTGGGTTCTCCAATTAGTATGCCCACGGGCGAATCTATCCGTGGTAGATTGTTTAATGTAATTGGAGAAGCTATTGATGGTATCGATCAGCCTGAGTCTGATACATCATTACCTATTCACAGAGATGCTCCTAAATTTGACGAGTTATCAACTTCAGCCGAAGTATTATACACAGGTATTAAAGTAATTGATTTACTTGAGCCTTATGTAAAAGGTGGTAAAATTGGTCTTTTTGGTGGTGCTGGTGTTGGTAAAACAGTACTTATTCAAGAGTTGATTAACAACATTGCAAAAGCATACCAAGGATTTTCGGTATTTGCAGGTGTTGGTGAAAGAACTCGTGAAGGAAACGATTTATTAAGAGAATTTTTAGAGTCAGACATTATTCGTTATGGTGAAGACTTTAAAAAATCGATGGAAGAAGGTGGATGGGATCTTTCTAAAGTTGATAAAAAAGAGTTAGAAAAATCACAAGCAACCTTAGTGTTTGGCCAAATGAATGAGCCTCCTGGAGCACGTGCTCGAGTAGCCTTGTCTGGTCTTACTGTTGCTGAGTATTTCCGTGATGGAGATGGTGAAGGGGAAGGAAAAGATATCCTATTCTTTATCGATAATATATTTAGATTTACACAAGCAGGATCTGAAGTATCAGCACTTTTAGGTCGTATGCCTTCTGCAGTAGGGTACCAACCTACATTAGCAACCGAAATGGGAGCTATGCAAGAGCGTATTACTTCTACAAAAAGAGGTTCTATTACTTCGGTACAAGCGGTTTATGTACCTGCCGATGATTTAACAGATCCAGCACCAGCAACTACGTTTGCTCACTTGGATGCTACTACAGTGCTTTCTCGTAAAATTGCTGAACTAGGAATTTATCCTGCGGTGGATCCTTTGGATTCTACTTCAAGAATTTTGAATGCTGAGGTATTAGGAGATGAGCATTATAATACAGCTCAAAGAGTTAAAGAAATTATTCAGCGATACACTGAGCTACAAGATATTATTGCCATTCTAGGTATGGATGAGCTTTCGGATGAAGATAAGCAGGTTGTACACAGAGCAAGAAGGGTTCAGCGTTTCTTATCTCAGCCTTTCCATGTGGCTGAGCAGTTTACAGGTTTACCTGGTGTTTTGGTTGATATTAAAGAAACCATTAAAGGATTTAATCAAATTATGGATGGCGAATTTGATCATTTACCAGAAGCGGCATTTAACTTGGTAGGTGGTATTGAAGATGCTGTTGCAAAAGGCGAAAAATTAATGGCTGAAGCGGAAGCAGCCTCAGCTGAATAAGTATGTATTTAGAAGTAATAACACCAGACAAAAAAGTATTTGAAGGAGAAGTAGAATCTGCTACTTTTCCTGGTACTGATGGTTCGTTTCAAATATTAAATAGTCACGCACCATTAATTAGTACGTTGGGCGAAGGGCCAATTACTTATGTGGTTAAAAAAGAAGGAGAAAATAGCGTAACTGTAAAAGGTGGCGTTGTTGAGGTACTTAATAATAAAGTGGTTGCCTTAGTAGAATCTTTGGTTGACGAAGACTAAAACATAGGTTCTTTTAAAATATTAGACCTCCTTTTGGGAGGTCTTTTTTTATGCCAAAAACTCAACTAAAAAAACGATGGCTATAATAATAGCAATGCACGTTAGGCAAACACCAATAAACTTTTTAAAATTAGTATTCATATGTATTGATTAAAGCAATTTAATTCCTTCTTGTAGCTGCAGCACTAATCCTTCTTTTTCTAACTTTTTAAGAATACGACTTACTACTTCTCGTGCTGTACCTAATTCACTTGCAATTTGCTTATGGGTAGTGTTTATAACCTTACTGTTGGTTAGCTCTGCTTTATCTTTTAAATAATGTAAAATACGTTGGTCTAACTTATCAAAAATAATGTGATTAATAGTTTCTAGTAAATCAGCATACCTTAGTTTAAACATTCCAAAAAATAGGTTATTCAAATTAGGGAATTGTTTTATCCACTTATTTATTTCTGATGCGGGTAGTAACAGTGCAGTAGTTTCGGATTCTGTTACTGCATAAACTTTACTTGGGTCGTTAGATAGGCTAGCAGAAAAAGACATAATACAGCTCTCCTCAGGCTGTATGTAATAGAGTAGGAGCTCTTTATCATCTTGGCGAGTATATACCTTAATGAGGCCATTAATTACAAGAGGCACCACTTTTACATACTGGCCTTCTCGTAAAATTTCGGTTCCTTCGGGTATGGTTTGAATGGTACCCAAGGATATAAGTTCATTGAGGGCTTCTTCTCCTAAGTAAGAAAACGATTTTTTAATTATTTCTATATCAGTCATACGCAGATTAGGTTAATCAAATCTACCTGAAAATTTATACGATAAAAAGCATAAAGGGTGAAATGCGAATTAAAATGTATAACCTACAGATGTATTAATGCCATAATCAAAATTTATAGCATCTACAGTAGGAGGTTTATTATCGTATGTAAAGTAATATTTAAAATTAAGTGTGAAGTTGTTAAACACTTGCCACCTTACTCTAAAATTAAAATCGGAACGAAACCTGCCTCTTACAGTAAAACTAGGGTACATTACTATGCTAGTTGTTAAATCAATATCTGGCTTTGTAAAAAGGAAAAAATCGTAGGTTACGTTAATGACCCCTTCTGTGTTATTGGTGGCGTTTTTCTCACTATCAAACTCTCTGTTAAGCATAATTCCAGCAGATAGATCAAGTAAATTAGAACTATTATCAACTGGGGTAAACCCAAATCGAATGTTAGAAGATGCCCGGGTCTCAATTCCAAGTTCGGTGTTTTGCTCCCACGTAATATTGTAAATGGTAAAGAAAGATTTTTTGTGAAATGCCTTTAGCGTATAGCCTCCATCTTGCTTTTTACTTGCGTTTTGTGAATTTTCAGTAATAATAGAGTTAAAATTAAGTTTATTTAAGAATTTTTTTGTTCGGTGGCTTATTTCACCTGAACTATTAAATTGCAAGTTGTCGTTCCCTTTTGTGTACGAAAATCCAGCATCAAAGAAGCCATTAGTTTGTTTCCAAAAGTTGGCGTTTACTTGCTGTAAACTTGTTATTTCATGCAATGAAATCATTTCTTGAAAAACACCAAAAGAAACTAATGAAGACCCTGGTAACCCTTTATTAAATTTCCCAAAATACACACTATGGTCAACTAATACTATTTCAAAACTATGAAGTGTTTCAATCGAAGAAATTCTAGCCCATTTAATGCTAAGTTTACTCATGTCCGAAGTTTTTACATTTAGTTTTCCTTTAGCTAAACTTATTATTTCGCAGGTTATTCTGTCTCCGTTATATAGGCTAACGGTATCGGTTTTTTGAGCAACTCCTTGAGCTATGCTAAAAATTACAAATATAATAGGTAAGAGGGTTTTCAAAAAATAACTATTTATGCAAAAATAGGGGGTATGGTGTATTAAAGGCTGTTATGATTTGTTTAAAAACGAATATCGATATCTTTGTCTTTTACTTTTGTTTTCTCTAATCCTAAAAACTGTTCCCAGAAATCAGTTTCTGGCACTGGGGCAGTAACTACTACAGGCTCTTTTTTTACTGGGTGCTCAAAATATAATTTCCTAGCGTGTAAATGAATAGATTTATCTAAGTTGGCAGATGTAAAACCATATTTTAAATCTCCTTTAATGGGAGCACCAACGGCTCCTAGCTGTGCTCTTATTTGATGCGGTCTTCCTGTTTTTGGTTTTACTTCTAACAAAAAATGATCGTTTAATTTACCTAATACTCTATAGCTTAACTCGGCTTTTTGGGCACCATCAGTTTCTTCTGTATAAGCAGTAACCATGTTTTTTTTGCCATCTTTCTTTAGCCAATGCACCATTGTGCCACTATCGCGCAAGCTGCCTGGGTATTTTGGTTTGCGCTTGGTAATTGCCCAATAGGTTTTTTGTACCTTTCTATCATGGAACAATTTACTCATTCGCTCCAAACCTTTAGATGTTTTAGCCAAGGCAACAATACCACTTACTGGCCTATCCAATCGGTGCACCAAACCCATAAAAACATTGCCAGGCTTATTATATTTAGTGCGAACATAATCTCTGCAAAGCTCAACCAAAGGCTTATCCTTAGTTTGATCTCCTTGTACTAGTACTCCTGAAGCCTTATTTACAAGCAGTAAATGATTGTCTTCGTGTAACACATAAAATGGACGATTATCTCGAGAGTTCATAATTAAGTATTTTAAGGTAGTTGAAATACTCCTGCGTAAAATCGCAAGGTGTGATTAAAGTATTCATTTTCTATTGGTTCAAACCCGGCCTCTTTAATAAGTAAATCTGTGTTTCTATTCAAGTGGCAGCCTTCACCAAAAACTTTCCATGCTGGGTTTACTAAGTTTTGCATAACCTTATTTATTGGTTTGCTGGCATGAATATGTTCCATTATAATGAGTTTGCCTTCTGGTTTAAGCCATCTTTTAAAGTTTTGCAAGGCGTTCTTAGGGTCGGGGATAGTGCATAAAACTAAGGTGCAAATAATGGTATCTATACTTTGCTCTTTAAAATGTTCGTTAAGAGTTGGGTCGTTTATGCCTTTATTATAAAATGTAATATTGCTTTTGGCGGAGGCTTTAATTTTGGCCTTCTCTAACATTGGTAATGAAGGTTCTACTGCGTGAACTATTACATCATCAGGGTAAAACTGAAAATTAATGCCTGTTCCTTCTCCTACTCCAATTACTTGCCCACTTAAATTGGATAATAGGTGCTTCCTTTTATTATGTAATTTGCGCTCAAACCCATGCATAAAGCCATCATAAAACCGGGCAAATAATTTTTGATAAACACTCATGGCCTAAAATTGAACTCGCAGCTTTAGCCCTGTGGCTGACATGCCCATATAATAGGTTGGCTTATGTTTCCATTTAGATGAGGCCGTGATTAAGCTATAGTGATCCTTTATTGCTTGGTTTGCCTTCTTTTTAAAATTAATAGAAAGAGGAATACTTATAGCTGCGAATGCAGCACCAATGCCAGCTAAATACCATTTAGGTTCTCCGCCACCAAGGGCAGTGCCAAGTGGCCAACCAATTAATAAGCCACCTGCAGCACCAAAAATCTGAGCGAATGTATTATCCTTTTTTGCTTTAAGCATTAAATTATAAGGTTGTTCGTTAACGGCAAGTTCTTTTAACACTCCATTTATACTATAGATAGTATCGCCTTTATAAAATTTGTTCCCCCAAAAATTAGATTTTAAATATAATTTATCTTCGGTGTTTTGAGCTTGGGAAGATTGGCTGTAAGCCAATAAGGTGATGGTGAATAGTGTAAGTAAGATGTATTTCATGTGCTTGCTATTTTACAGATGGTGCTGGCTTTTAATACTCAGAGATAAAATGGAAATTAATTTCCGGAAAATTCTGTTCTACCATTTGCATCCAAGATTTGTTTTCGGCCATAAAAACAAGTTTGCCTTCTTTATCCTTGGCTATATGTCGTTGTTTAGAAGCAACAAACTCCTTAAGTTTTTTACTATCCGAACTTTCTATCCAACAAGCTTTATATAAGCTAACTGGTGCAAAGCGCACCGTTGCTCCATATTCATGCTTTAGTCGGTATTGGATTACTTCAAATTGAAGAGCTCCAACCGTGCCAACCACTCTTCTGCTACCTAAATCATAGGTAAATAATTGAGCTACACCTTCATCCATTAATTGTCGCAAGCCTTTATCCAGCTGCTTGCTTTTCATGGCATCAAGGTTGATTACTTCCTTAAATATCTCAGGTGAAAAACTAGGAATACCTTTATAACTTCCTTTTTCACCTTCGGTAAGGGTGTCGCCAATTTTCATGTTGCCTGTATCGTACAACCCAATGATATCCCCTGGGTAGGCCATATCTATCACTTCTTTATCTTGGGCCATAAAGGCAGTAACATTCGAAAAACGGAAGCTTTTATCGTGCCTTACATGGTAGTAGTTTTTTCTACGCTCAAATTGGCCAGAGCAAACCCTTAAAAAAGCAATACGGTTCCTGTGCTTTGGGTCCATATTGGCATGTATTTTAAATATAAACCCTGTCATTTTTTCTTCGATGGGTTCAATCATCCGTTCTTCTGTTTCTCTAGGTTTAGGGTCTGGAGCAATATCTATAAAGCAATCGAGTAATTCTCTAACGCCAAAATTATTTACTGCACTGCCAAAAAACACAGGAGCGATTTCCCCATCGAGGTAATCTTGGTTAATAAATTCAGGATAAACGCCATCTACTAACTCAACTTCTTCACGAATCATTTCTGCATCTGATTCGCCAATCATTTCATCCAGTATAGGGTCGTTTAAATCTTCTATACTAACCCCTTCGCCTAAAGTTCGCTTACTTGGCTCAAAGAGGTGGAGTGCTTTTTCGTATAAGCTATACACACCTTTAAAGCGTTTACCCATACCAATAGGCCAACTTAAGGGTCTTACTTTAATTTTTAACTTCTCTTCAATCTCATCTAGCAACTCAAAAGGGTCACGGCCTTCTCTATCCATTTTGTTGATAAAAACGATCACAGGAGTGTTTCGCATACGGCAAACTTCCATCAACTTCTGTGTCTGAATTTCAACTCCTTTCACGCAATCTATTACCATAATTACACTATCCACAGCGGTAAGTGTACGGTAAGTGTCTTCTGCAAAATCTTGGTGACCAGGCGTATCGAGTAAATTGATTTTAATATCTCTATAATTAAAACCCATTACCGAAGTAGCCACAGATATACCACGTTGCTTTTCAATCTCCATAAAATCCGACTTGGCGTGGTCGCTAATTTTGTTGGATTTAACGGCCCCGGCTTTTTGAATGGCTCCGCCAAATAACAGCAGTTTTTCTGTTAATGTGGTTTTGCCAGCATCTGGGTGACTGATTATTCCAAAGGTTCTTCGTTTGCTAATTTCTTCTTGTAGGCTCATCTATAAAAATATCAAGCGACAAAGTTAAACCAATAGTAGGAGAAGTAATTAAGATTGCGTGCAGATAGTCAAGATGACGGAAACTTTATGACGCATAATTCTTTAATGCCTCATGGTCATTGCTTAAGAAGAGGCTGCTGTCACAGTTCTGTCATTCTGTCACAAATAATAGCGAAAAATTTGCTTGGCATAACCATTGTTATAGGCAAACCAAAGATTGAAATAGATTATAAGATTTATATATTATGGGAAAGATAATTGGAATTGACTTAGGTACAACCAACTCGTGCGTAGCCGTAATGGAAGGTAACGAACCAGTGGTTATTCCTAACAGCGAAGGTAAGCGAACTACTCCTTCTATTGTTGGATTTTTAGATAATGGTAAAGGCGAACGTAAAGTGGGTGATCCTGCAAAGCGACAAGCTATTACTAACCCTACCAACACGGTAAGTTCTGCAAAACGTTTTATGGGTAAGAAATATGCTGAAGTTGGGGAAGAGCTAAAAACAGTAGCTTATACTCTCGAAAAAGGTAATAACGACACAGTACGTGTTAAAATTGGAGATAGACAATACACCCCTCAAGAAATTTCTGCAATGATTCTTCAAAAAATGAAGTCAACTGCGGAAGATTATTTGGGTACTACTGTTACTGATGCTGTAATTACAGTGCCTGCTTATTTTAACGATGCAGAGCGCCAAGCTACGAAAGAAGCTGGGCAAATTGCTGGTTTAGAAGTTAAGCGTATCATCAATGAACCTACAGCTGCAGCTTTAGCTTATGGGTTAGATAAGAAAAATGCAGATATGAAAATTGCTGTGTATGACCTTGGTGGTGGTACATTCGATATTTCTGTATTGGAATTAGGTGATGGTGTTTTTGAAGTACTAGCTACTAATGGAGATGTGCATTTAGGTGGAGATGATTTTGACCAAGTTATTATTAACTGGTTGGCAGAAGAGTTTTTATCTGATGAAAACATTGATCTTAGAAAAGATCCTATGGCGCTTCAACGTTTGAAAGAAGCTGCTGAAAAAGCAAAAATTGAGCTTTCTAGCTCTGCAAGTACAGAAATCAACTTGCCATACATTATGCCTGTTGATGGTGTGCCTAAGCACTTGGTTCGTTCATTAAGCCGTGCAAAATTTGAGCAATTAGCCGATAAATTGGTGAAACGTTCAATGGATCCTGTTAAAAAAGCATTGAAAGATGCTGGTTTAAGTACTTCTGATATTGACGAAGTAATCTTAGTTGGTGGTTCAACTCGTATTCCTAAAATTCAGGAAGAAGTAGAATCTTTCTTTGGTAAAAAACCATCTAAAG
>CAZDQR010000115.1:0-9441 GCA_964507315.1 uncultured Roseivirgaceae bacterium | reverse complement strand
GTACAACAAAATCCCATAATTGACCTCCTTTTTTGTTAAACTCATTTAAAGTTCTGTACAACATTACCCCATTCGCACCCCCAGATAGTACACTATATTCGTTATCATACCCTATAAGCTCCATCTCAAACCTATTGGGTTGCTCCATTTGTGCATTACTCCAAATGGGGATTAGTAAAAAGAATAATAAAAATCTAAACATATCTTATTAAAAAGTTGCTTGCTGTTTTTACGTAGTAGAACAAATTAAGTTGATTTGAACGGAGATATGAAAAATTCTGCTAATTTTAAATTAATGAAGAATAAAGTTATAATAAAACTACTTAGCTCTACGGTCTCATTTATGGAGCTTCATAACGAAAATGATTTTAAAATTAAAAGTTATTCCAACGCCATTTATAATTTAGAACGACTCCCTAATAAATTAGCCAATTTAAACTTAAACGATTTAGAGGAGCTGGACGGTGTAGGTAAAAGTATTGCAACTGCCATTAACGAAATTAATACGACTGGTAGTTTAAAAAAACTAAAAGACTTGCAACAAAAAACCCCTGCAGGCATATTGCGATTAATAAAACTAAGAGGCTTAGGTGTTAAAAAAATTAAAACTCTTTGGACCGAGCTTGGTATCGATAATGGGGAAGACCTTACCTTATCAATACAAAATGGAGATGTTGAAAAATTAAAAGGCTTTGGAGCTAAAACGGTTGCTAACATCTTAGATATTTTAGCTTTTGCCAAGGAGGTTAATGGGTTTATACATTATGCAACAGCCGAAAGTTTAGCCACTAAAATTAAAGAGAAAGTAGCCATATCATTACCAAAAGCAAGAATTGAATTTGCTGGTAAACTAAGGCGTAAGTGGGATGTTATTAATGCACTAGAATTTGTTATAGCAGCAGAAAGCCCAATGCTTGTTGATAAAGCATTAATGGTGCTTGATGCGCTTGAAAAAACAGCTTCCAAATCAGGCCTTTTCACTTGGCGAGGATTAACTAAAGGAGATGATCCTATTGAAGTAATATTTCATTTTTCTAGTTTTGAAAAATTTTACTCAACCCTTCTCTTAAAAACAGGCTCTCAAACTCACATTACTCATCAGTTTAGCAATGGCTCCCTTAAAAAAATGGCAGAGTCAGCCACATTCGATTCCGAAGAAGCGATTTATAAAGCCTTACAAATCGGTTACTGTGAACCTGAGATTAGAGAAGGTAATTGGGAATTGGAAAAAACTTCTAATGCCGAACTCCCAACGTTGGTTGAACTAAGTGATATAACAGGAGCTATTCATAACCACTCAACTTATAGCGATGGGGAAAATACACTAGAAGAAATGGCTACCTTTTGCCAACAACAAGGCTATCAATATCTAGGCATCAGCGATCATAGTAAAGCCACTAGTTTTTATGCCAATGGAATGTTTGAGGAAACAGTTAAAAAACAACACATAGAAATTTATTAGCTTAATAAAAAGATGGCTCTCTTTAAAATTTTTAAAGGAATTGAAGCAGATATTTTAGCCGATGGATCGCTTGATTATGATGCCGAAACTTTAGCAACCTTCGATTTCGTAGTGGCCTCTATTCACTCTGGCTTATCTATGGATATTACCAAAGCCACCAACCGTTTGCTTGCAGCCATTGCCAACCCATACACCACTATGCTAGGCCACATGACGGGCCGTTTACTCTTAGCAAGAAGAGGTTATCCCATCGATCATAAAATAATAATTATTGCCTGTGCAAAGTATGGCGTAATAATCGAAATAAATGCTCACCCCAAACGGTTAGATATTGATTGGCGGTGGGTAAACTATGCACTAGCACAAGGTGTATTATTAAGTATTAACCCCGATGCCCATGCCACCGATGGATTTAAAGACATGCAATATGGCGTTCATATTGGACGAAAAGGAGGATTAACTAAGGAGCAGACTTTTAATACTTGGAGTGCAGATAAAATTGAAACTTATTTTAAGGAAAGAAAGTTAAGAAATTAAACACATCAAAAATTGTGCTCATAATAAAGTCCAAGACCTAAACATCTTACATCAAACATTTGACTTATTACATAAATTGCGCTCTTTTGCATTACATTTTTAGATTCAACCAATTATGATAAATCCTGTTTTACAAACTATAGGCAACACTCCTCTAGTTAAGCTACAAAAAATCAACCCTTATTCTCATATCGATATCTATGTTAAGCTTGAGTATTTTAACCCAAGTGGAAGTATAAAAGACAGGATTGTAAACCATATTATAAATGATGCCATTGAAACTGGCAAGCTTGTAGAAGGAGGTGTAATTATAGAAAACACTTCTGGCAATACAGGAGCAGCAGTGGCTATGAATGCAGCTATACGTGGTTATAAAGCCATCTTAACTATGCCAGACAAGGTAAGTATAGAAAAGCAAAATGCGCTTAAAGCCTTTGGTGCTGAGGTTGTAGTTTGCCCAACATCAGCTGCGCCCGACTCTCCCGATCATTATGTAAATAAAGCAAGAAGTATTGCAGCTGAGACTCCTAATAGTTTTATGCTTAACCAATATGATAATAAGAAAAACCCAGAAGCTCATTACCAAAGCACCGGCCCAGAAATTTGGGAGCAAACCAATGGCAAAGTAACACATTTTGTGGCTGCAGGAAGCACAGGAGGCACCATAAGTGGCATTGGGCAATATTTAAAAGATCAAAACCCCGCAGTTAAAAATGTAATGCCTGACCCGTTTGGCTCCATTTATTATGAGTTTTTTAAAACAGGGAAAGAACCTATACCTGAAGAAAACACCTACCAAGTAGAAGGCGTTGGCGAAGATCATATTGCACACGCAATGGATTTTTCTGTAGTAGATGAGATGTACCAATTTACCGACCAAGATGCATTTGGTATGGCTCGAAAATTAGCACAAGAAGAAGGCATTTTTGGTGGTGGTACTGGAGGTGCAAATGTGTGGGGTGCTTTAAAGTTAGCCGCTACCTTAAAAGAGCCTGCTGTAATTGTAACCGTTATTCCAGATAGCGGAGTTAAGTATATGAGTAAGTTTTATAACGACCAGTGGATGCTAGATCAAGGACATACTATCTAGCACCGTCATTCCCTCGAAAGTGGGAATCCCTTTGTTAAATTAACCGATCTCTGCCTCCGCAGAGATAACGAATAAAAAACATTTACAAATGAAATTTTCTACTAAAGCAATACACATAGGCCAGGAGCCAGATAAAGAAACTGGAGCTGTTATTCCTCCTATTTACATGACATCTACTTATGCGCAAGAAGCCCCAAATAAACACAAGGGCTATGATTATACACGTGCTGGAAATCCTAATTTTACAAATTTAGAAGCCACATTGGCTTCTTTAGAACAAGGCAAAGTAGCCACCGTATTTTCATCTGGTATTGGAGCAACTACGGCCATTGTGTCAAGCCTTTCAAAAGACGACACAGTAGTTATTGCTAATGACTTGTATGGCGGAACATACCGTTTGTTTAGCCGAGTGTTTAGTCAGTTTGGCATTTCATTTTCTACCGTAGATACCCAAGATTTAGAAGCTGTTGAAGCGAAGCTTAAAACAAATCCTAAGCTGTTATTCTTAGAGTCTCCAACCAATCCTTTATTGCGAATTTCCGATATCGAAGCCATTACAACAATGGCTAAAAGATATAATGTACTAACCGTTGTTGACAATACTTTTGCTACTCCTTACTTTCAGAACCCACTTAACTTAGGAGCTGATTTTGTAATGCATAGCACAACCAAATACATTGGAGGCCACTCCGATGTAGTAGGTGGAGTGGTTGTAACCAACCACGAAGAATGGAAAGAAAAGCTTGACTTTGCTCGAATGGCAATTGGCCTAAACCCTAGTCCTTTTGATAATTGGCTTACTACCAAAGGCCTTAAAACAATGGGTATTAGAATGGAGCGTCATTTTGCCAATGCAACTAAAGTAGCCGAGTATTTTGATAACCACCCTAAAGTTAAAAAAGTATATTACCCAGGGTTACCAAGCCACCCCAACCATGCTATTGCTCAAAAGCAAATGAGTGGCTATAGCGGTATAGTTTCAGTAGAATTTAATTTAAGTTTAGAGCAATCAATGAAGCTCGTTTCTTCCTTTAAGTTATTCACCTTGGCTGAAAGTCTTGGAGGCGTTGAGTCTTTAGTAGATCACCCTGCAAGCATGACTCATGCTTCTATTCCAAAAGAAGAGCGCGAGAAAAACGGATTATCTGATGGCCTTATCCGCTTCTCTTGCGGCATTGAAGATATAGAAGATTTAATTGAAGACTTGGATACTGTTTTAAAGCAGTATTAAAAGGAAAGTCAACTCTGTCCCATAAATTGCAATTCTCATTCTACGTACAATGAATATATTAATTGTAAACAATACAATAATTCCTGTTCATCTTTATGGAGGCACAGAAAGGGTGATTTGGGATCTAGGAAAAGAACTTAATCAATTAGGGCATAACGTTTCTTATTTAGTAAAGAAAGGCTCACATTGCGACTTTGCTAAAATCATTCCAATTAACGAAGAAATTGACATTATTAATCAAGTTCCGGAACAGGTAGACTTAGTTCATTTTAATTACACTCCAACTAATATAAAATACCTTAAAAAACCGTATTTGATAACAATTCATGATAATTCGGGAGGTGTAAGGCCTAAAGATATTAATACCGTTTTTGTATCTAAAAATCATGCTAGTCGGTATGGCTCTAAATCTTATGTTTATAACGGTTTAGATTGGAACTCTTACCAAAAACCTGAACTGAAAAACAATAGGGATGCTTTTCATTTTTTAGGGAACGCAGCTTGGCGGGTTAAAAATGTAAAGGGAGCAATTAATATTATTAAAGGAGCAACTTCACAAAAACTTAGGGTACTTGGCGGAGTTCGGTTCAATTTAAAAATGGGGCCACGGTTCACTTTCAGCCGAAAAGTAGAATTTTATGGAATGGTTGGTGGAGAAAAAAAAGACACCCTTTTAAACAAATCTAAAGGGCTAATTTTTCCTGTTAGATGGCACGAACCATTTGGACTAGCTATTATTGAAAGTCTTTATTTTGGGTGCCCTGTTTTTGGAACTCCTTACGGATCATTAACCGAACTTGTGCCACGTGATGTTGGCTTCTTATCTAATAAAAAACAAGACCTAATAAATGCCATTGATGATGCAGATTCTTATAATAAAACAAGGTGCCATGAATATGCCTTAGATAAATTTAATAGCAAGCAAATGGCCATGTCTTACCTTAAAAAATATGAAATAGTATTGAACAATAATACACTCAACAAAGTGCAACCCACCTTAACCGAAGTTCAAGCCACTAAGTTTTTAGAGTGGCATTAGTGCACATTAGAATTATTCGTAATCAATTAAATCTTTAACAAAGTCTACTTCTACCATAAATAAGCCTACTAAAAAAGCCATTGCAACTGCAATGGCTTTTTTAGTAGGCTTATTTCATTTTAAAACAAATTATACACTAACACAGTGCTAAGCGTATTATTACTTTCTATATGAACATCATCTAGCTTTATAATATACTGATTCATATACCCCACTAATAAAGATAATTTTGAATTAAATTTATAGCCTGCGCCAATAAATGCCCAGTTTTGGTCAAATTTTGGCACCTCAAATGGCCCACCAAAATTTACAAATATTTCATTATAGGCAGCAGCAAAAAAAGTTCCGTCTGTAAAAGTTGTATTATTAATAGGCACACGAAATGCTATTCTATGCCTAAATCGACCCACTTTTATTGTGCCTGCTGAGTGTAGGATTATCTGTTCGGCAACCCTAAAACGTTGTGTAATGGCTACTCGTCCAATACCATTTTTTAGCACAAACTGACCAAACACTCTATATTCTGTTGTTTTTTCTGCAATTGGCTGCTTCCCATATGGAAAGGTAACTACCCAATCTCCTCCCAAGGTAAAATTTAAATTAGGAGCAATTTTGTATGTAATTCCAACTCTAGTAAGCGACTGTTGCCAGTTTTTTAAAAAATCATTTCTTCTAAAAGAGTATAAGGTGTGTACACTAAACTTTTTCGAAATTTTGTGATTACCTGCATAGGTCCACCAAGAATTAAACTGATGATCTACTGTGCGCTGAGCAAAAGCACCAAAACTCGCAAAAACGAATGCGGCAATAAATAGCTTTTTCATAGTGTTTTTACAATCTGTTTAGCTGAGTAAATTAAACGCTCTATATCATCAGTAGAAAGCACTTTATCTCCAAAATGGATTAGTAAATCTTGCCCATTCGCGCTCATAAAGTGCGATCCGTTACTACAGATGTATCCTATTAGATCATCATTAAATAAGCCCCTCACTTCCGATTCCATTTCATCAGAATGCAAAGAGTATTTTTTTGAAAACTCAGGATGCTTCTCAAAATTAATGTCTTTATCTCCAAACGATTCCTTTAGCCTATCAACAAAATCAGCCTTATTCATATAAAATTTAGGCATGTTTTCTATCCCTGAAACTCTAATGGCGGTTTGCTCAATAAACTCTTCGGTAGATAAGGCGCCAGATTTTGTTTCTATATCGGCTACGGTAAATGTAAGTTTATCTTGTGTAAAGCTGATTAAGCGTTTTACAGAAATAATCTTATGACGAATACTTAAATGGTAAAAATTCCAATCAGAAAAATCTGATAACTCGTGTTTAAAACTATACTTATTTTCAGCTGCAAAATCACTTAAGATCACACTTCTATCTCCAAGCTCTCTTGATTGAATAGCATCAGTAGTAGACCTGCTTCTAGCAGCTAAAGAATGGTTCGTTTCTGGGTTTAAACCATCCATATTAATAGATTTAACTTCTTTTCCAAGTACAGCGGCATCTCTCTGATAACTTTCCAAATGATGAATAACTGTATGATCAACATAATCCACCTTAGCAAAATCTAAACTTAGCTTTCCGTTAGCGTTTAGTGCTTTATCTAGATTCTTTTTCAGAGATAGAAAATTAGAAAATGTTAAAAACCCTGATAACTGAACAGATGCTCCATTGGTGGTAACATCAGCTTTAAACAAGTTTTTAATTGGGTTCCCTTTTATTAAAATGAATACATAGGTAACTAAAATACCGATAGCAATACCAATAATTAAATCGGTGGCTAACACTGCAATAAGGGTTATAACAAATACAATAATCTCTGTTTTGCCAATTTGAGCCATATGCTTAAACTCCCTTGGATGCGCCAACTTGAACCCTGTAAAAACCAACATAGCTGCTAACGCAGGAATTGGAATCATTTCGATAATAAAGACTGCGGCTAACAAAAATATTAATAAAAACACACCGTGAAAAAAGTTAGCCCATTGCGTTTTTGCACCATTATTTACATTTGCAGATGAACGCACAATCTCTGAAATCATTGGCAAGCCGCCTATTGCAGCTGCTAGAGAAGACCCTACTCCCATTGCAACTAAATCCTTATCTAAATTCGATTTTCTTTTATACGGATCTAAGCTATCAACTGCTTTTGCACTTAATAAACTTTCAATAGCAGATACCAAGGCAACCCCCATTACAGCTATCCAAAAAGCCGACTCTCCTATTTTTGCAAACGATGGAAATGCTATGCCTCCTTTACCAAATAAATGGTGCGGCATATGCACCATATGCAGATGTTCCGTTCCTAAAATCTCTACCAAATAAAAGTGCTCATGTCCTAAATAATTAGCTAAAGGAATGGTGAAAATCAACACCCACATAGGAGCTGGAACCATTTTTATAATCCTACTTTTTAACATTGGGTGGACTATTAAAATAGCAAGCGCAATTGCAGAAACAATAACAGCAGGCATACTTAAATGGGCAAATGCATGAGGTATATCTGTAGCTACTTCAAGTATTTCTCCTTTAGGAGAAGCCACACCAAGAGCAGGAAATATTTGCTTTATGATGATAATTACTCCAATAGCCGCCAACATTCCGTGTACGGCTGCCGAAGGAAAAAAATCGCCCACCTTTCCTGTTTTTAGCAAGCCCAATAAGGCCATTATTAAGCCTCCAATTAAAATTGCACCTAAGGCGTGTGGATACCCAGCAAACCCGGCAGCCGCACCAGCACCTCCCATAGATTCTGCTGCACCTAATGTTATTACAATAAGGCCTGCTGCAGGTCCGCTAATGGTTACAAATGAACCTGATATTCTAGAGGCAACAATACCTCCGATTATAGCTGTAATTAAGCCTGCCAGAGGCGGTACGCCAGAAGCAATAGCTATACCTAAACATAAGGGAAGTGCAATTAAGGACACACTAAATCCAGAAATTATATCGTCTTTAAAATGAGCTTTAAGTCCTGCAAAGCCACTTTTGGGAATTGTATTATTTTTCATCGCTGAAATATTTTAATGTTTTTAATGTTTTAATTTTCTAGAAATAATTCTTCATCAAGAAGACCTATAGGCAAATTCGTGGTAACCACTTTTATGCTGACCTAAAAATAGCCTTGCATAAATTCTAAAAATCACTAGGCCATCGAGTACAAGATTTAAAGTAATTAAGAACAAGAGTAAAAATTGATTCTCTTCAATATGCCCTAACATTAAATCTTCGCCTATAAATGTGGGGGTAATGGGGAAACCCGCCAAGCCTAAAGCAGCAATCACAAAAATGAAAGCAAGCCGAGGAAATTCGTATGTATGCCCATGAAATTGATTAAGGGATGCATCTTTTTTCTTTTTCAAGAGCCTATTTATAACCCAAACACCGAGTAAGCCAGAAACTAATATTCCGCTTAAAAATATATGTACTTGACTAAAATCAAACTTTTCATTGAACCCAAACGCCAAAGACTGAAATAATTGATTTAGAATAATTAACAGCCATGCGTTTAGGGCGCTTCCTCTTTCCACAAAAGATTTTAAAATTAAAATTAGGCCCAAGGCAGCAAAAATTTCTGACATATAAGGAGCCAAGCTACTTGGCACAAAGTCAGGATTATAAACCAAGAATAATCCTCCTGCAAATAGTGGCACACTAATAAAGTAAGCCGCCTTTGTTGAAATAAAATTAAATGCTTTGCCCGCTTTTTTTAATGGGTTCCACATATAATTAAGCATAAAAGTATCTAGGTTAAATTCTTTAATACTTAACACATATAACGACAGCTTAATTTTATTCCAAACTCCATCTGTACCTTGCGGTTTTGGTTTAGAAAAATGAAAAACTTGATCGTGAATTCGATGACTAAGAACTGATGGTGAAATGAGTAATTGATGAGAACGCAATAGCGCATTACTTACCACATGAATCATGACAATCCAATACCACCCAAGAGAAATTTCCACAAACATTAACCCAATTTGAGCTAATGAGGCATACGCAATTTGTGTTTTTATGGTGGCTTGCACCCTTGCCGTTAAGGATGACATAATAAACGTAATGATACCTACCCCTGCTATT
>CAZDQR010000114.1:0-9567 GCA_964507315.1 uncultured Roseivirgaceae bacterium | reverse complement strand
GGCCTTCTAAACTTTTGGTTGATACATCTCCAAATTGACTTAAAGCTTTAAAAACCCCATCGTAAATATCAGCATTAAAACTGGGGCCATCATGTTGTACATTAAAATTATAGCCTTGCTTCGCCAATAAGCCTTTTAGTTGACTATCAGGAATATTTTTGGTGGCTTTAACAGCGAGTGATCTTGACATCGCTAGGTATCTTAGCTTATCCGCATTTGCTTTTTCTTGTTGTGCTTTAATTTCAGAAAGCCTTGCTTCCTCTTCTTTATCTAATGCAATTTGCTCTTTTTCTAGGGCATTAATTTCTGCTATTTGTGCTCTATTAGTTGCTAAATTTGCTAACTTTTTTTGCTCAACAGCATTGTCTCTTTCAATTTTAGCTAATTCAGCAGCTTCATCTGCACGTTCTTTTTCTTTTTCAGCTTCATCTTTTGCAGCATTTGCTGCCTTGGCATTATCCTTGGCAAGGGTCGCATTCTTAATAGCTTCAGATTTTGCTTCTGCTTCTTTTATTAAAGCATCATCTGCTTGCGTTTTAGCCACAAAAGCAAATAATAAAAAGAATAAAGAAACAATAGTAGCAGCACCCATAATAAGAGCAGTCATTCTTGCTCTTTTTAAAGCACGTTTTGCTTGTAGCTCTTTAATTTTTTGTTCCTCCTCAAATTCCTTTTTAGAATATTCGAGAAAAACCATGGTGCGCTCGTAGGCCAAATCATAGCGCTGGCCCCAAACTAAGGTCGGTTTATGCTTCAGTTGCCAGTTAAGTGCTAACTGCAAATCTGGTGGTCTCCATAAGCCCCCTTTGCCTACTTGGTGCATTGCCGAAGCTTCGGAAAGGCGTAAATACATGCCTACTGCTTCAGATTCTTCATCCACCCAGTTTTTTAAACGAACCCAAATACGCATTAAACTTTCATGAGAGATATCAATCATTGAGTCTGCGTGCAGTATTTGATCTGCCGGAGGCATTAATAAGGATCTGCCAGGCTCTCTAAATTTTTCTATAACACTTGAAACTTCTTCTACAGAAACATCTGCAATAGAAGCAATTTCATTTAAGAGGGTAGGGCGCCTGATGCCGAAGCTTTCCCCACGCTTTTCGGTGATAGCTTTAAATAAAATGGCGCAAATCTCCCTTTGATAATCATTTAGTTCATCAAATGCTTCGTTGGCGTGCATGGATAGGGCTTCTTCCATGGTGCCAATGGCCTCATAATGCTTGAGGTCCATTTCTTCAACATCGGTATCTTTATTATGTTTCCAATAATCCCAAGTACGCATTAGTGCGTGCTGAAGAATGGGCAGCTGATCTTGATTGTCGCCTAAATCATTTAATAATTTTTGTACAAGGCGAGGCGCTATTTCTCCTCCACCAACGGCCACGGGACCTTCGATAGCTTTCCTTTTCTGCTCACGTGTGAGCATTGGGATTAAGTAATGGCTATCATTTATTTTTCTTGTTAATTCAGCAAATTGGGCACATTCTCCAATAAAATCTGAACGCATCGTTATGGCAATATAGATAGGCTCATCTTCGTAATTAATGGCCTCCATTAATAGGTTAATAAAACTTAGTGTTTCGTTAACCGAGTCTTTGTTTAAGCTGTCTTCCTTAAATCTAAAGAGCTCTTCAAATTGATCTACTAGTATTAAATAATTTTTACCTGTTTGTTTTCTTGTTTGTTGTATTGCTTCTACAAGCCCTAATGAACTACTTTTCATTAAGGTAGAAATAATTGTTCTTTTAATTTTTCGTTCTTCGTAATTGGCGGTGTCGTATGCTGGGTCATGCTCAATAATAGCTTCCCCTAGGTTTTCAATCGGGTTGTTTCCTGGCCTGGTAACAATTACTTCCCAATTGGGGCCAGTTTCGGTTAAAAAGCCACCATATAATATAGGTAATGCTCCACAGTAAATAAAAGAAGATTTACCACTGCCGGAGGGGCCAATTATGCCAACAAATCGATGTTGTGATAATTTCATTAACACCTCATCTGTTTGGCCTTCTCTACCAAAAAATAAATGACTTTCGTCTATATTAAATGGTCTTAAGCCCGGGAAGGGGTTTTCTATATTGCTGGTTATGGTACTCATATAGCTTTATTTAGCCCTTTAATAAACTTTAATACGCCTTGCTCCGAAGGTATTCCATTATTAGAATTAATTAAATCCACTTCGTAATTTTCATAATTATCTTTAGATAGCTCCACGCCTTTTCCTGCTAAAATTGCTTTACCAACTATGGGCTTTACTCTACCTAAGCCTGGTGCTTTTAAAAGGTCTAATAATTTCATTCTTACCCAATTGGTATTTACTTTTTCTTGAAATACGATGGCTAAATCTAATTGCTTTAATTTTTCTAAATGACCTTTTCTTCGTTCCAATAAGTTATTCTCAAAATCAGGTTCGATTACATTCAACCCCTCTTTAACTAATAATTTTATGGTAGAGGTTACCGAGTCGTTATCAATTTTATCATATATAAGATATACGTTGAGCTTTTTTCTATCTACATAAAAGGTTTCTTCTTCATGAATTCCGAAACTTTTATTCGAGAAAATTTCTTCTCTCATAATATTTTTAAAATCTTCTAAAGGCGTTTGTAAAATTTCTGCTCCTTCTAGGGCTCCAACATCTCTTTGTAGGTTTTCTAAAAACGCCTTTTGCTTTTCGCTCGATTTTGATTGGTTGGGGTTCACCCAAATTAAGCGCTCCATTTTTGCTCCATTCTTGCCAATAATTTTTGAAGCCAATCTATTTTGCAAGTCAACTACAGACTTGTCGCTTCCCTCGGGTATATCTCCGTATGAATTACCGAGTAGATGAATGCCAAAAACACACTGTTCTAAATTTTTATTTATTTCTTCAGTTAATGGTTCTATTTGAGTGGATAAGTTGTGGTCTGGTAAAACTTTAAATCCGTGGCGTTGGAGCTCTCTTCTAATAATATTACGTTGGATTGTGAGGTCATTGCTTGTGGTTGCTAAGTAAATTGATTTGCGATCAAATAATGCTTTTATATGTTGTTCGTCATTATCATGAGTATGCAGTAATTCATTGATATCAAAGGCAAGATCCACAAGTTTCATCCAATAGATGTTTTCAGCCTCTGGACCAAAAAAATCATAGAAGGCTTCTTTATTCCCTTCACTACTTTCTGTATCGTATAAATCGTATGGTATTAGCTGGTTTAATTTTGCTGGGAGTAGCTCAATGTCAACTTCCTCTTTCATTACTTTTAATACTTTAGCATTGGATTGCTTTGCACTACAAAATTCTTCAAGGGCATCTAAGCAAGGTCCACTCTTTATCATTTCATTTGAAATAATGCTGACTAAAACTCCGGTGTTTTTTAGCTCTGTTTTAGTAAGGGAATCTGTATCTGATTTAGAAACAATTACTGGGGTTGCTCCTAAAACTTGACTTAATATAGTTCGTAAAAATTTTTCGAAACTGCTAACCCAGCTCGGATTTCCACCTTCTGCTTTATTATCCGCTTCGCTATAATTAATTAAAATATCTATTTCCATTATAAATAGTTATGGTTTTAATATTGATAAAAATGATTTTCCAAGTTTTTACTTGCCGTGTTAATTAATCGATTTGCTAAAGATTTATAGTTTGTAAGTACATCAAAAATGTCGTTTAAGTTAATCTTAAACATTTTAATGTTTTCTTGAGCTACAATCTTTTCCATCTGCAAATCATTTAAAAACATATTACTTATAAGCTCGTGTTCAATAAATGTAGATTCCAGGCCTTTACTTAAAACCACTTTAGGTTTGTTGTCTAAAACATAATAGGCATATCTGTCATTATTAATAAAGAGTTCTTCTCCTGTTTCTATTTCAATAAACTCTGCTTTATCTATAATTTGTGAAATATGAATCCCCGTTAAAAATTTAAATGCATCTCCATCAGCGAAGAATCTACACATGTCAAATTTTAAAGGCATTTTCTTTTCAATGCGTTCTATAATTTGTTTATATGAGCTGTTTTGCTTTGCTAGCCGATCAGAAATACTGGCATAAATTTCTTTTTCAGTATCAATAATGATCGAAGCGGCAAGTTCTGATAGTAAATTATCAGGATTAAACATTTGAGCAATAATACTATTAGTAACAGCAGATTGTTTGTTGGATTTTAAAGCATAGAGCGTACAAGCTTTGGTCCAACGGTTAATATTATTATAATCTCTATTTAGTAAAAAATTATAGGTAGTAGCCTCGTCATAGGATTGTCGAGGATAAAAATGTTGGAGCTTTGTAAGCTTTTCTTGAGTTTCAATATCATCTAAAAGAGGGAAGAGCTTTGGCTTTAAATCGGGGCTGATAAAAATGTCTAATAATTCGAGCGCAAATGTATTTCCTTCGCTAGTGCCAGATTCAATATTTTCCTTTACAAGTTCAATAGATTCACTGTCGTATAACATAGAAAGTACTATGTATATCATACTAAAATTACTTTCCACCTCTTCGGCTAAAGCTCTTTTTAATGGCTTATTATATTCGCCATCTGAAAGTTCATCTATGGCAGCTAAGTTCCAAATGCCTTTCCCAATTTCATCTGATAGTACATCATTGAGGTGGCCAGTTTCCTCTTCTTTAGCTCTAAAATTCTTCTCTTTAAATGTGAGTAGAATTTGCCTTACTATTTTTCTATCAGGAAAATCAATCTTTTCCCACAAAATTTTATGAGATTCTGGCGAATCAATTTTACTTATGATAGAAATAATCTTAAGCATTACAGATTGGCTTTGGCCAGACCTGTGAAAGGCGCTTTCTAAACTTTGTAACACAGGTTCACCCGATTCGATTAGTGCCGAAGAGGCATCGTATGTAAATGTTTTATTTGAAAGGAGTTCAATTAAAAGGGGCCACGTTTCTTTTCGTTTAACCTTACGAGCTGTAATAATCGCTTGTTTTTTAACGTCAAAATTTTGATCTCTTAATAATTCAAGTAATACAAAAATAGATTTATCTGATATTAAGCTACGTAATAGCTTGGTAGCAAGTATTCGGTCTTCTTTGGTGTGCGATTTTGATAGTGTGTATAATCTATCAGGCGAAATGGAAATAACATCGCTCGCTTCGGCTTCCATCGCAGCTTTGTTGGCAAGCTCTTTTAACTCGTTATTGGCCTCTATAGGGTTTGTTGCTATTGATTTAGGATCAAACTCTAATTCCATTTCTTTTATTTTTTTAGATAGAAAGTCAAGTGTATTTCCTTCAACTGTTTCTATAAGCCCTAAGGCTTTTCTTTCAAAATGGCCAGGATTTGTTTTCTCAAGTAGTTTTAAATCATTAATTATTTGCTCTTCGGGTATGCTGGTCTTACTGTTATGTATACCTGTGTTGGATGAGTTCTTGTTTTTTTCTAGGGTATATTGTAGTGTTGATTTATATCCACTATGCAACTTTGTGGTTATGAAATACCATGCAAATAGCATTGGAATAAGGCCTACACTTACATAAATAATTTCTACATTAAACTGGTTCATTCCAATCAAAATTAAACCGGCAAGAACACCGCCAATGGCCGTAACAACTCCTTCTACTTTGGTGGTTACATCAAATTTCACGTCACTATCTATGGGTAGAAAGTAGAGCTTAAAAGTTGGCCCATCTAGAGCATCTTTCAACGCATCTATAAATAATTTACTAGCTGTTATGGCCAGGAAAAACCATACAAAGCTTTCAGTTTCTGCAGTAAAGCCCATAACGAGGCCTACTAAAAGGGCAAGCCCAGTAAGAATAATTGCTAATAATGGGTTTACTAAAAGAGATACTTTAAGGCCGTAGTTTTCGATTAACCAATCTGTTACAAAAGTTTGAAATAAGAAACTAAAAATCACCACGGTAGCTTCAAATTTTGCTAAAAAAGCACCTTTCTCGGCTACAGTAGTCCACTGAATATTTGTTACTGTTAAAAAGCTGTAATCAATAAAAGTTACTGCAATCAATGAGATTATTACAAACAGGGTCATCCAACGGGTATATCTGTTGCCAAATATTTTAATAAATGATTGAGCTTTAACCTTTTTTAAGGAAGCAGCCGATTTGTTTAGGATTGGGTTAGTGAAAAATGTAACGATTATCATTCCTGAAATTCCAACAACGGAACCAAGGTATAGTTGAGGGGTGGCTATAATGCTATTATCTAACACATAACCAATCGCAAATAAGGAAATTATAGAGGCTACTAGCTGCCCTGTATCAATGCCTCCAATTACTCTTTTGGATTGTTTTAGATTAAAGACTCTACCAAAATATCCCCAAAATATTAAACTGGCTATAAACGAAAAAGGAAGAGCTAACACAAATGCAGTAAAAACAATAACTTCATTAGCGTCACTGGCATTACTTTGTATCCAGATGGCAGCGGTTCCGCCCAATAGTAGTAGTAAAAACAGGAATACGAGGTTCTTAAATGCAATTTTGCGTTGCAGAAAAGCATATAAGTAAGTGCTTAAAACGCTTAGTACTCCCGAAAATAATATGGCTTGAGCAAGTATGGTACTGTCCTCAAAAGTAGCTAAGAATAATGCCGGTGCAGCTACATCATAAGTAGCTAAAAATACACCCATAAAAAACCCTAAAATTAACATCAAGCTTATCGAAGTTAATTCTTCGGGGCGCGCATTAAAAGTCTTGAGCAGAAGGTTTTTCAAGGTTAGGTTGTTAATGAACATGTAAGATAGTTTTATTTTGCTTTCTTACAAAGCAAAGGGTAGCTTCAATTAGTATTAAACTTAAGGAAGTAAAAGTGAACTATCTCCAAAGCTCAAAAAGCGATACTCATTTTGTAAAGCATGGTTATAAATCGATTTCCATTTTTCTCCAATAAAAGCTGCTACAAGTAAAATTAGGGTACTTTCTGGTTGGTGGAAATTTGTTATTAAGCCTTTACACACTCTGAATTTATAGCCAGGAAAGATGAAGATTTCTGTTTCTCCATAGACCTCTGACAATTCGTTCTTTTTTGCATAATCAAGAATTGCTTGAAATGCTTCTTGTTTTGAGGGGATTTGTTTTCTTTTTTGATAAGGATATAACTTCTCTATTTTAAAGCTGGAATTTTCATTTTCTAGAAGCATTACTCCAAACCAAAAGAGGCTTTCTAATGTTCGCATAGAAGTAGTGCCAACAGCAATAATAAACTCGGATTTTAGCACGTGTTCTATCAAGTCAAGCTTAATAATCATGGTTTCGTTATGCATTGGGTGCTCCTCAACAGAATTGGCTTTAATCGGCATAAATGTACCAGCACCTACGTGTAATGTTAATTGCTTTTGAGTAATGCCTTTTTGCTCTATTTGGGTAAGGATATCTTTTGTAAAATGCAGCCCGGCAGTTGGCGCTGCAACTGCACCATCTATCTTAGAATAAACGGTTTGATATCGCTGTTTATCTTCTTCGTTGTTTTCTCTTTTAATGTAGGGAGGAAGAGGTGTATTTCCCAGATTATTAATTATTTGTGCAAATGATGTGTGAGAAGAATCCCAGCTAAATCTAACAAGTTTATTTTCCTTGTCAACCAGTTCCACTTTTAGGTTAATTGGCTGTTGGTTTACTTCTATTTTTTTTGCTAGAATTTCTAATTTTTTCCACTTTTTTAAGTTGCCAATTATGCATTGCCATACTATTGGTTTATTCGTTTCTAAGGCTAAGCTTATTTCGTTGTTATAAGCGGGTTTTAATAAAAAAATCTCGATGCTTGCGCCTGTTTTTTTTTGTAAAAAAAGTCGTGCAGGAATTACCTTTGTATTATTAAATATGAGCGTTGAGTTGGCAGGTAAAAGGGTCGGTATTTCGTTAAAAATACGATCCTCTATGGTGCCATTTTTGTAATGCAAAAGTTTAGAGTGGTCTCTTTTTGAGGAGCCTTCAAATGCAATTTTTTCTTCGGGCAAGTTATAAATATATTTTGCTAAATCTACAGTTAGTTCTTTTTGCATAGGGGATAATTATTAACGCAAAATTGCTTAAAATTGAGTGTTCTTAACAAGTAAAATGGGATTAAAATTTAGAATTGAGTCTAAGAAATTGAATTTTCTTTTTGAAGCGGGTACCAGCAGAGGTGTTTTAAAAGAGAAACTAGTATGGATTCTTAACGTATCGGTAAAAAACAACCCATTAGTTATAGGTATTGGAGAGGCAGGGCCTCTTAAAGGGCTAAGTATCGATGATATTCCTGATTTTGAAAAACACCTTATAAAAGAGGTTAAAAGGTTTGAGAAATGTGCTGTACCTAAAACAATTGAAGATGTTTTAGAGTTGGTGAAAACGATACCTTCCTCTTTGCCATCGGTAAAATTTGGTATTGAAACTGCTCTGCTGGATTTGATTAATGGGGGAGTTCGTAAGATCTTTGATAATGCATTTTATGCACATGGTGCTGGCATACAGATTAATGGCTTAGTGTGGATGGGCAAAAGTGAACTTATGCAAAAACGATTATCTGAGAAGATTAATAGTGGTTTTAAATGTATAAAAATAAAAATTGGGGCCATTGGTTTTGATAAAGAACTTGAGCTACTAACTCAGGCTAGAGCAGCGTTCGATGTTAATGAGTTGGAGTTAAGAGTAGATGCAAACGGTGCATTCTCCTACGAAGATGCACAACCTGTACTGCAAGAATTGAAAAAAATAAATGTGCATTCTATTGAGCAGCCTATAAAAGCTGGCCAAAGAGTTTTAATGGCTAAGCTCTGTAGAACAACACCAGTGCCTATTGCCTTAGATGAAGAACTCATAGGAATTAACTCCTATGAGGATAAAAAGGAATTATTAATACAAATTAAACCTCAGTATATAATACTTAAACCAGCTTTATTGGGTGGGTTTAATAGTTGTAAGGAGTGGATAGAGATTGCAGAAAGCCTTAATATTGGTTGGTGGATAACATCAGCATTGGAGTCTAATGTTGGGTTAAATGCTATTTGCCAGTTTGCTTCTCATCTAAACGTAACATTGCCGCAAGGCTTAGGTACAGGTAATTTGTATAGCAATAACATTGCGTCTCCGCTAGAAATAAATGGGGATATTATAAATTATAATCACACAAAAACATGGGATGCCTTATTGAATGAGTAGCTAATTTATTTCTTAGGAAAAATAAATTTCCCAAATTCCGATAGTCCCTTTTTTGTGGTAAAAACTAACTTAAGCACATTTAAGTAATCTTTGAAAGAAAGCTTTTTTGTTTCCTGCTCAGGCAAGGTGATGGGTGGTAAGTCCGAAACATTAATTTTGGCCAGCTCTTTTTCTAAATCAATACCTTGTAATTCGTTGGAGGCATCAAAGCTTTCTTTTGCTTGTTCTGCGAAACCTAATTTCTCTTCTAAAACGCCTTTGTTATTATGAGTTATGGCATCTTTAGGGTCTAATTCAATGGCTATATTATAGTCCGCTAATGCTCCTTTGTAATCTTTATAGTAATCTTTTACAAAAGCCCTGCACGAATAACGATAGGCGTTTTCAGGTTCTAGCTCAATTGCTTTGTTGAAATCCAATAAGGCCGATTGGGCATTGTTTAACATATGATAACATAGCCCTCTATCT
>CAZDQR010000113.1:0-9619 GCA_964507315.1 uncultured Roseivirgaceae bacterium | reverse complement strand
GATCGAAACTTAATGTGTAGCTGCCTACCAGTGGAGGCATATGCAGAAGATTGATAATTAGAACTCATCAGGTAACTCGCAGTCACTTGATGAGTTCTAACTAAAAGCCACATTTGATTGTGGCTTTTAAAATTTGCAATATGTCAGACATAGGCTTTTTTGAATCTGTTTACGAAGTAGCAAAATTGATACCCAAAGGGAGAGTTACCTCCTACGGAGCTATTGCTAATTACTTGGGTAGTAAAGGCAGTGCTCGTATGGTAGGTTGGGCTATGAATGCGGCACATAATAAGCCTGATGTACCGGCTCATCGTGTAGTAAATAGAGTTGGGTTACTAACGGGTAAACATCATTTTGATGCTAGAAACCCTATGCAAGTTCGACTTGAAGAAGAAGGAATTGAAGTGATTGATAACCAAATTCAAAATTTCAAAAAAGTATTTTGGGATCCAATAATTGAGTTAGAATTGTAGTTTTCTCTGTGAACCTCTGTGCTTACTTTGTGGCTCTATGTGGTTAAGTTACATCAAACACTATCGGCTTTTCTTGAAAAACCCCAAAGGCCAATAAACGTAATTAAACCGTTTACAATCAATAGCTCAAACCCAAATTTATACCCACCTAATAGCACTTCGGAGTAGGTACTTAGTAAGTAGGAAAGTATAGGTGCAATTACTGCAACGTAAGGAATGGCATTGTCTTTTGTTACTCTTTTTGTAAATAATCCAAAAGCAAACATGCCAAGCAAAGGGCCGTAGGTGTAGCCTGCAACTACAAAAACAGCGGTAATTACACTATCATTATTAATCACTCTAAAGCCGACAATTATTAAAAATACTAAAACGGAGAAACCAACATGCACCCAGAGTCTTTTGCGTTTTTGCTCCTTTTCAGGCAAGGTTTCAAGCTTTAGAAAATCTACGCAAAAAGCAGTTGTGAGTGATGTTAAAGCAGAATCGGCACTAGAGAAAGCAGCAGCAATTATACCAAGAAGAAATACAATCCCTATAAAGGGAGAAAAATGTTTAAGTGCAAGAATGGGGTAAAGGTCATCGGTGCGTTCGGGTATGGCAATGCCCATTTTAGCTGCATACATGTACAATAGTAAACCAAGGCTTAGAAATAAGAAATTGGCTGGTACCAGAATAAAACTAAACCAGTACATGTTCTTTTTCGCTTCACCAATGTTTTTGCAAGTTAAGTTCTTTTGCATCATATTTTGATCAAGCCCCGTCATTACAATCGCAATAAAAGCCCCAGAGAAAAACTGTTTAAAAAAGTACTTAGAACTCTGCCAATCCCAAATAAATATTTTTGAATATGGGTGATCATCAATGGTAGCAATAAAACCACCAAAAGATAAATCAAGTTTATCAGCAATGTAATAAATACTAATACCCACTGCGAGGAGCATAAAAAATGTTTGTAACGTATCTGTCCAAACGATGGTTTTAATGCCGCCCTTAAAGGTATAAGCCCAAATTAGCAGTATGGTTAACATTACTGTAACTACAAATGGGATATTATAAGCATCAAAAATGGCAATTTGTAATACGCCCACTACCAAAAAGAGACGGAGTGAAGCGCCCATTGATTGAGAAAGGAGAAAGAATATGGATCCAGTTTTATAGGCTTTAATTCCAAACCGCTGGTTAAGAAACGAATAAATTGAAATCAAGTTGAGCCTATAATACATAGGCATTAATACATTTGCAATTACAAAATAGCCAAGTAAATAACCCAGCACTAATTGAAAATAACTAAAAGCTTTATATATGGGTTCGCTACTTGATATTAGTGCCCCCACTTGGCCAGGAACAGATATAAAAGTAACTCCAGAAAGTGATGCTCCAATCATACCAAATGCCACAATATACCAAGGAGATTGTCTGTTACCAGTAAAAAAAGCTTTTGAATCTCCTTTGCCTGACGTGAGATATGATATGAGGATGAGTAATCCAAAATATCCTCCAATAATTCCTAATACTAATCCTGGGTGCATGGTATCTATTTGTTAAGGTCTAAATATGTTGGCAAGTATAGGTCAATAATCTATATCTTTGTAAAATTATTTTGAATATATAGCATGCAAGAATTAGAATTACCAGAGTTAGAACTAGATGAGCTTGTTATCGAGCCTAATTCGTTGATTATTTTCAACGATGATGTTAATTCGTTCGATCATGTAATTACTACACTAATTAGAGTTTGCAAACACACTAATGAGCAGGCGGAACAATGCACTTATTTAATCCATTATAAAGGTAAGTGTGCAGTTAAAATGGGAGAGCGAGACGACCTTAAACCTATGGCTCAAGCCATTTGCGAAGCAGGGATTGATGCTAGAATTCAATAGTTAATGGAATACCCGTCTAAATTAATAGAAAATGCAGTTGATGAAATTTCTAAGCTGCCTGGTATTGGAAAAAAAACAGCTCTTAGGTTAGCACTCCATTTGCTAAAGCAAGAAAAAGGAGATGTAAGAGCACTCAGTAATGCCCTTGTTGATTTACGCGAAAACACACAATACTGTACTTCTTGTTTTAATATTTCGGATTCGGATACTTGCGCTATTTGTACAAGCCACAAACGGGATAATTCTGTTATTTGTGTAGTTGAAGACACTAGAGACGTAATGGCAATTGAAAATACAAGTCAGTTTTTTGGATTATACCATGTATTAGGAGGAGTGATAATGCCTATAGAAGGTATTGGTCCATCAGACTTAACTATTGAGGCATTGGTTAAAAGAGTTGCGGACACAAATGGTGAAGTAAAAGAAATTATTTTGGCTTTGCCAGCTACTATGGAAGGTGACACTACTGCCTTTTACATCACTAAAAAGTTAAAAGAATTAGGCGTAAAAGTAACTTCTATTGCACGAGGAGTACCTGTTGGTGGCGAACTTGAATACACTGATGAAATTACTTTGGGTAGAAGTATTATGAATAGGCAATAGCCTATAAAAATTTAAGTGTTCTACCAATTATTTTTACTGCATCCATATGCGATTGGTTAAAGCGTTCTTCAGGAGCCACCACAATCGCAAAAACACTTTTCTTAGATTTAGGCTCTAGTTTGCCTATTAAAAATCCACGTACTTTCTTCTCATCCACAACACCTTCGTACATGCCTGCTAAGGCATTTTCTCCATAAGGTCGAAGCTCGCTTGCTAGAGTTAGCATAGTTCCATCTTCTTTTTTAATACCCTCTTTCATAGAGGATTTCATTGCTTTAAGCGATTTATAAGACTCTACTCTAATGATTATAAACCCTTCAATCTTTTCTGAACCTAATAAGTAGCCATCGGGCTTTTCTGTAAGAACCCAATTGGAGAAATATTCAAATTCAATGCCTAATTTTTTATTTTGCTCAGTTTCTTGCGCCCAAGAATGGCTAAAAGTTGAAATAAGCAGCAGAAGTGTGGTTAATGATTTCATGGCTTGGTTTATTTAGGAACAATTTACGAATTAAGCAAATAGGTTGCAACTAAATTTTACCCTGAAATAGGAAAAGGGCTTAGAGTTTAAGAAATATTTTCTTTTTATAAAGCACATATCCAACAGCCCAAAATAGTACACCATGCGCTAGTGCAAATAAAAGTGAACCGAACATATTGCCTCCAATGGGCACAAATACTGTTTGGTAAAGCCAGCCATAACCACTCAGTCTATCATCTCCTTGTCCAAAATGAACGAGGTAGATTATTACCTTAACCCATACAATAGACAGTAGAAATATAAGCAATGGATTTGTGCCATATACTAATAGCGGAGTAGCCCATTTTTTATATCCTTTAATATCTATAATCCATATAAACAGAGAGAGCACTAACAGAGCAATTCCAACCGTATAGACCACATAGGAGCTAGTCCAAATTGGTTTATTAATTGGGAAAAATTGATTCCATACCAGACCTATAATGACCCCGATTATACCTAATAAAACTAATTTGTTTATTGTTTTTTTTGAGTCTTTTGTCTTTGTAATTAATTCGCCTACCATATAGCCAAAAACTACATTAATGGCTGCTGGAAAGGTGCTTAAAAGTCCTTCTGGGTCAAATGCAATACCAAAACCATGGTAAACATGTGCATCTCCAAACAATAAAACATCTATGCCTCCCGCAAAATTATGTTCAAGACTGTACGGGTCGTTGCCTCCCATAAAGTACATTAAAGCCCAATACCCAAGTAATACAACCCCGGAGAAGATCCATCTTCCTGCTTTAGGTAGCAAAAGAACAGCCGTTGCCCCAATGCCGTAGGCCAGAGCAATGCGTTGTAGCACACCCACAATTCGGAGATGTTCAAAATTAAATTTAGGGAAGGCATTTAACAGTAATCCGATAAGGAATATGAGTGCAGTTCTCTTCAGTATTTTTAGAAATGCCCCTTTAGACATTTTATGGTCGTAACTTTTAAATGAAAACCACATGGCTACACCCACAATAAAGAGGAAGAATGGAAATACTAAATCAGTTGGAGTTGCACCATGCCATTCGGAGTGGTGCAAAGGAGGGTATACATAGGCCCAACTGCCGGGGGTGTTTACCACAATCATTAATAAAATGGTGAGCCCACGAAAGGCATCCAAAGAAACTAAACGTTCGCTATTTTTCATAGTTAAAAAGTTAGGAGAATTCCAGTGGTTGATTATTGAGCCTTAGCCTTGGGCTAAAATAGGAATTTATTTTACCAAATCTTTGTAAATCTGATACCTTTCATTAATCTGTTTTACATAATTAACTGGCTCTTCTCCTCTGCAATAGCCTAGCTTAACTACTTCATCGGTATAATATTTTTTGGTAGATAATAACGCTAAATACTCTTTTACATCTTTCCATTTATCTCTGTTACCACCATTTTTGGTGACTAATGCTCTGGCATCAATTATATGGCCTGGGCCTGCATTATAACTAGCCATAATAAAAGCAGCAATGTCGGTGGTGTCTTCCATATTGCTTATCCATCTTTTTTCTAGGCTTATTAAATAATCGGTGCCTCCTTTTAAACTTTCTGAAGGATTACTCCTGTTTTTTATACCAAAATTAGCAGCAGTCGCAGGCATTAATTGTAAAAGTCCTTGCGCGCCTGCCCACGATTTAGCTTTAGGGTCGAAATGAGATTCTTGCATTACCATAGATGCTAATAAGAGCCAATTCCAGTTTAAACGTTTTGCTTCTGCTTTTATTAATTCATCATATGGTGATAGACCTTTTTTCCCATCGTGAGAAGTATAGTCTTCATTGGCAACAGCTCTCACACTTCTAGGAGAGAGAAAATATTTTTTATACAAGATGTTTAATAAGCCAGATCTTTCAACTTTGGCTATGTTAATATTTAAGGAGTCTAATAAAACAGGAGATGATTTCCGAACTGCCCATGCAATTCTTGTAGGAAAACTTACGGGTGTTTCAAAATCTATATTGGGGTAGTAAAAGGAGTTTACTTGTGCCAAGTTTTCATCAGCCACGGTATAAGCATATTGCCCAGTTGCAACTCTTTTTATCATTTCGTCAGATTCTACAGATGCGGAATCTTCGATAATTATAACATCGCCTCCAATTTGTTTTTCAAGTGATTTAAGTGTTTCTAAATAAGAAGAGGAGTTGAGTACGTGCACTTCTTTGCCGAGTAAATCCACTTGGTTACGAATTAAAATCTTATTCATTTGGTGCGGATTTATTTTACGCCAGCCATCAGGCTTTTGCTGAATAAGCATTTGCCTAACAGTACGGTAATGGTTAGTAAAGCTAACCTGTTCTTTCCTACTTGGGGTTATGGCTAAAGGGTAGGCTATTAAATCTACTTCACCTCTTTGCAGTTTCGAAAAAGATTCTTTAATGCTTGGTTGAATGATAATTTTAAGATCAACTCCCATATTGCTTGCAAACTTTTTTAAAAGTTCATACTCAAATCCAATAGGAAGGCCTTTATATAAAAAGTAGGTGGTCGCACTATAGTCAACGGCAACCCTAAGTTCTTTTCGTTTTAAAATATCTGCAAAATCTATGTTAACAGATTGAATGCTTTTTGGAAGTAGTTCTGAAGAGGAAGTATCTTGAGTAGTGTTTTGGCACCCTATTGTAAAAATAAATATTGGAGCAAAAAGGACTGTTTTTAACCAATTCATAGGTAGAGTTTTTAATTATCTAAAAATATCGAATTTTTAGTCAAAAAAAAAGACTGCCAATTGGCAGCCTTTTTTTGAATGATTTTAATTAAAACGAATATCTAAGTCCAATTTGCATAGACCATCTTGAACCGTTTACACCAGAATCGTTAATTGTAGTGAAGTCAGACAATTCAGTTCTATCTACTTTATAGTTAAACTGAGGTGTTGTGCCATCAGCTTCGAAACCTTTAAAATCCATTAACTCAATCGCTCCAAAATTAGAGAAATACTTTCTTCCCCAATCTTTGTTAATCATATTTCCAAAATTGAAAATATCAAAAGTTACTTGAAGTGTATGCTTCGTGTCTCCAGCTTTGATTGAGAAATCTTGAGCCAGTTTCAAATCAATAATACTTGTAAATGCCAACCTGTTAGAATTCTTTTCAGCATATTGCCCTCTTCTTCCGCTTAAATAACTATCGCTATTAATATAAGCATCTAATGCTGCATATTGTTGAGCAGAATTAATTACTGTTCCATCTCCATCAGTATAATCAATTAAATTAATGTCATTAGCATCTACAGGAACGTAAACTTGTGATTTTTCCCTGCTATCTTCATTAGTTAGACCACCACGATCATTATAAGTATAGGTAAAAGGATTTCCTGATTGTCCGTTATAAAAGAATGAAATAGTAGTTGCCATGCTATTAAGGTATTCAAATCTTTTAGAAGCATACGCTACAAATCTTGATCCAACAGAAAAATCAGACCGACCATTTGGTGCAAAGTTTCTACCAGTTACTGAGTAAGCGCCTCTCCATTGTGAGGAGTTTTGAGAAGAAGTTCCTTCATAAACAGCATGAGAATCACCATACGTATAAGATACAGAACCAGCAAATCCATTATTAAACGATTTTGTAAGCTGGAAAGTAGCGTTTATACTATACCCTTCGCTTGTATTAGAACCAAGAATGATTCTTGTAAATGTAGGATCAATTTCATCCCTTCTGTCGTAAACAGGTCTGGTATCTCCACCGTTTGTTAAATTAGAACTTGAAGGGCGAAGGTTCAAGTTTTCGTAAAAGATGTTATTTAACGTTTTAGACCAAATAACTTCTGCTGTACCTACCATTCCCCAGGGTAATTTTTTATCTACTGCAATGCTTGATCTAAGTAATTGAGGGAATTTAAAATCTTGTGAGAAAAGATCTATTTGTCCAGAACCTGCATCTGCAGCTGGTAAAGGAATAGTTTCGCCTCCTGTTGGTTGATTGAAAGCATCATCTTCAAATCTCCCTGCAAAATTACGAGTACCTCCAACGGTTCTACCATTATTATTATACATTCCTCCAGGCCATACTAAAGGTATTCTACTTGTAAATACTCCAATTCCACCACGTACCTGAATGTCGTCATTACCATTTACATTCCAGTTAAAACCTACACGAGGAGAAAACATTAGTGCAGCTTTTGGTGCAGTACCAACTGTAGCTCCTTTTAAATCATATCCTTCTGCTTCAAGCATTGGTATAGTTGTACCATTAAAGTAATCATTACTTGCAGGGTCTGTTGTAAATATTGGAATGTCAATACGAAGACCAAGGTTTAGTTTAAAGTTATCACTGGTTTGAATTTCATCTTGCCCGTAAAATGCCAATTGCATTGCATTAAACTTTGCAGCAGCTGTAGTTTCATTTCCTGTTACATTATCTACTAAAGAATAACTTCTATCGAACTGACGATAATCAACATTCGTGTTATCTAAGAAGTCGCTTAAGCTATTAAATCTATACGCTCCAAAGTTTTGGCGTATAAACACATTATTAATATCGAAAAACTCTAAATGTGTTCCTACTGTAAATGTGTGCTTTCCTTTATAAATGTTAAAGTTATCAGTAATGGTCAATATCTTTTGTTGCAAGAAATTTGCTGTAGAAAATTGTTCACTTCCTAATCTGATACTACCAGAACCATCATCAATTCTAACATAAGGGAATGCAGCTCCTACTGGGTCTCTGTCATCCTTAACATTGGTATAACCAATTATTAAATTGTTTGATAACGAGTTTCCAAAAGAGCTTTTCAATTCAAGTGCAGAAGAGTTTGTGATAGAAGGGAAGTAGATACCTGAACCTCCAAAATTAATGGTGTTAGTACTTGAACGACCAGGACTATTAGATTCTCCTTTGTTATAACTGTGACGCAAAGTTAACTTATGATTTTTACCAAGATTGAAGTCAAATCTTCCTAAAATTTTCGTACCCTTAAGCGTTCTAACCTGGTTTCCGTATCCGCCAGCATCATAACCGTATTGAGACTGAAGAAAGGTTGCCAACCCATCTAACTCGGCAGGTGTTGCATCTCCAGAGTAGGTGCTAACATCGTAAGGTCTAGGAGTTTCGTCATCTTGAATTTCTGCATTTATAAAAAAGAATGCTTTGTTTTTCATTATTGGTCCACCAAGTCTAAATCCATAAGTTTTAGCAGAAAAGTCATCTAACTTTTCTCTATCTTGAGTTTCATCGTCTGTAGGTGTTTGTCCAGATAAGCCTTCGTTTCTAAAGAAATAGTAAGCTGAGCCTTCAAATTTGTTAGATCCGCTTCTTGTTACTGCATTAATACCACCACCGGCAAAACCACCTTTGGTAATATCGTAAGGTGCAATTACTACTTGTATTTGATCTATTGCATCAACACTAATTGGTGAAATACCAATTTGTCCACCGTTAGTACCAGATGAAGATAACCCAAATACATCGTTGTTAACAGCACCATCTATGTAAATAGCATTGAACCTGTTGTTAATTCCTGCAATAGAAATTCCACCAGTTGAATTACTCACCTGTGGAGTTAATCTTGTAAAATCTGATAAGCTCCTAGTTACTGTTGGTGCACTTGCAATTGCATCTTTTCCAACAACCGTTCCTGCTCCAGTTCTGTTACCATCAAATTGTGCGCCAGCTGTTACTGTTACTCCTTCAAGTTCAGTTACGCTTTCACCCAGTGAAATGCTGTATTTAAACGTTTGACCTAAGTCTAAAAACACATTCTCATTTACCACTGGATCAAATCCAATAAAAGTTACAGTAATAGTATAAGGTCCTCCAACATTCATATTGGCAATCCTATAAAAACCATCCGCATCAGATACGTTACCAAACTCACTCCCTGTTGGGGTGTGAATCGCTAATATCGTTGCGCCTGGTAGAGGTGCTCCCTCTTTGTCAGTAATTTTACCATTCATTGCTGAAGTGGTAACTCCTTGTGCAAAAGATAGGCTTGAAAAAGCCATTAAGCACATAATTAGTAGATTTCTCTTCATTCTTATTAGGTTTAATTGATTATTATTAAAGTTTAAATTTAATGCAAAAGTAGGATGAGATGTATGACTCATTTAAAATACTATGTTATGGTTTGAATATGAATATGTGAAGGATAGTAACATAAAATTAATAGAGATAGTCATTTAGGCACATACTAATTTAGAGTGTTCAATATT
>CAZDQR010000112.1:0-9746 GCA_964507315.1 uncultured Roseivirgaceae bacterium | reverse complement strand
GGATGGCTATGTTACAATGAAAATGTGTTACAAACGGAATAAGTGATGGAGCTATGTAATGACTGAAAGGAATAAACCCTACTATGGATGTCATAATAGCCAAGAATATTAAAGCGAAGGACATGGAGAATGGCGCTTCGTGAGGTTTATGCTCATATTCTCGCTTATTGCCCCAAAAAATATTAAAGTATAACCTAAACATATAGAATGCAGTAAGTCCTGCTACAAACCACTCTGTCCAGAAGTATAATTGATTGCTTTCGTATGCGGCAGCTAAAATTTCATCCTTACTAAAGAACCCTGCAAAAGGAGGTATACCTGAAATAGCCAAAGCTGCAATTAAAAAAGTGATATGTGTAATAGGAAGGTATTTTCTTAAGCCTCCCATATCGCCCATTTCGTTGCTATGCACTGCGTGAATAACGGCACCTGCTCCTAAGAACAATAAAGCCTTGAACATTGCGTGAGTAAATAAATGGAACATAGAAGCTGTAAAGCCTAGTCCTTCTGCCCCAACATAGCCAGATACACCCAAAGCCAACATCATATAGCCAATTTGTGACATGGTAGAAAATGCCAGCACACGCTTAATATCGGTTTGGGTTACTGCAATGAGTGCAGCAAACAAAGAGGTAAATGCTCCTACGCCTGCTACTATTGCCAGAGCATCGGGTGCATGCAGTACATAAAGACCAAATAAACGCGCTACTAAATACACTCCAGCAACCACCATTGTGGCTGCATGAATTAATGCAGAAACCGGAGTTGGACCTTCCATAGCATCGGGTAGCCAAATATGTAGTGGAAACATAGCTGATTTACCAGCGCCACCCATAAATATGAGAAGTAATGCCCAAGACAGCACCGACATACCCATAAATGAGATGCTTGTCATATTAATAATGGCAGCATTACCTGGGCTCATTAGCTCTTGAAAATCGAATGTTTTTGTATAATACGAAAGCACAAGGATTCCTACCAAGAAACCAAAATCTGCAAACCTAGTAACAATAAACGCTTTTTTAGAAGCCGATACTGCTGATGGTTTGGTATAATAAAATCCTATCAGTAAGAAAGATGATACACCCACAAGCTCCCAGAAAATATACATCTGAAAGATGTTGGTTGCAATTACCAACCCGATCATTGAAAAACTAAAGAGGGATAAAAAAGCGAAAAAGCGTTCAAATCCCTTTTCCCCTTTCATATAGCCAAAACTATAAATATGCACCATTGAGGAGATGGTAGTAACTACTACCAGCATCATAATGGAAATAGGGTCCACCATTACGCCCAACTTAATTACTAGGGTATCGTAAAACCTTAACCACTCCCAGTTATAAGGAATAAACGTTTGGTAACTGCCATCAACTAATCCTTTTCCTAAAAAATACTGAAAAGCTGCGGAATAGGACAATACCATCCCTAGCAAAATTGCCAAGGTTGCAATAGCTCCTGAAAGCATCGGTTTTAGCTTATTGCCAAAAAGACCAACTACTAAAAACGAAGCTAATAGTACAGCAGGCACCCAAATTATGTATGAAAAATCCATCTGCATAGCCTTAATGTTTCATCGTGTTTATATGTTCAATATCAATACCTTGCAGATTTCGATACACATTTAAGATAATGGCAATAGCCACTGCTGCCTCTGCTGCTGCAATTCCTATTACAAATAAGCTAATCATATATCCTTGCAATAAATCGGGGTATAAATATTTATTAAATGCTACAAAATTGATGTTTACTGCATTGAGCATTAGCTCCACAGACATCAGAATGGTTATCAAGTTTTTGCGAACCACAAACCCATAAATGCCGATAAAAAACATCAAGGTTGAAACCACTAAAAATTCGGTTAATCCTATTCCTTCAATCATTTTGTATATCGTTTAGCGATCATAATGGCTCCAACCATAGAGGCCAATAGTAAAACACTGATTACTTCGAACGGAAGCACATAGCCATATGCACCATAGCTTAATAAGCTCATTCCAATGGCCCTAACATCATAAGCACCTTCGGCCATTCCGTTGGGCACAAATGAGTAACCCATTATAGCCCAAAGCACTACTCCAACTCCACTCAATAATAATAGAATGGAAGCGATGGATTTTATCGAACCAATTGCTTCTAGTTTATGATCCATTCGGGCAGTAAGTAATACTGCAAAAACAATGAGTACTACCACACCTCCTGAATAAACAGTAAGCTGAACAGCGGCTAAAAAATTATAATTAAGCATAAAGTAAAGGCCAGCCGTTGACATTAATACAAACAGTAAATAAATTGCTGCTCTTAAAATATTTCTACTAGTAACTGTCATCACAGAAAACAGCACAATAGCGAGGGCGAGGATGTAAAAAATAATCTGTCCCATTATTCTTCTACTCCTTTACGGATTTTTGATCCGGGTTTATTTAAAACCATAGTTAAATCTTTTCGATCGAATGTAGCATGCTCAAATGATTGACCCATTTTAATGGCATCTGTTGGACATGCAATAATGCATAAATTGCAAAGTGTACACATAGAGTGGTGATACACATGCTTTTCAATTGCTTTCTTTTTCTTGCCTGTTTCAGGATCGAGCACTCGTTGCCACATGATTTCGATAGAACCATTTGGGCAAGCAAGTTCACAGGCAGAACAGCCTGTACACGAATGTTCGTTATTTTCATCGTGAGGCATTGTAACGATTCCTCTAAATCGATCAAACATTTTTAATGTGTCCCTGTTTTCAGGATACTGCTGCGTAATTATCTCTTTACGAGCGTGTGTAAAATAATACCCAGTAACCCTCATCCCTGTTAGCAGAGTTTTAATTCCTAGATAAATATCTTTAAAATATGTAGTGATTGCACTCATTATTATTTCTTAAAAATGCCAGCCCATCATAGCAATAAATGCCACAACTAGTAGGTTTACTAGGTTAATAGGTAATAAATATTTCCACTCTAAAACTAATAGTTGATCAATACGCAGTCGTGGGAACGTCCACTTAAACCACATAATTAATCCGATGATGGAAAGTGTTTTTCCGAAGAACCAAACCACCGATGGTATGTAATCCATAATACCGTTGAAGGCCTCCCAAGTACCAATGTGGAATGGCATCCAACCGCCTAAAAAGACTGTTGCTCCCACGGCAGCTATTATGAATAAATTTACATATTCTGCTAAAAAGAACATCGCAAATTTTATACCTGAGTATTCTGTATGAAACCCCGCTGTTAACTCTGATTCCGCTTCTGCCATATCAAAAGGACCACGGTTTGTTTCTGCTGTACCTGCTATAAGGAAAATTACAAATGCAATAAAAACTGGAATGTGGCCTTTGAAAATCCACCAGCCATCTGCTTGGCTTTCGATAATAGCACTTAATTGCAAATCACCTGCAAGTACCACAATAACTAATAAGGAAAGCATTGCAGAAATTTCGTAACTTATAATTTGGGCTCCACTTCGTAGTGCTCCAATAAGAGAGTACTTATTATTACCAGCCCAGCCACCTATTAATATGCCCAGCACACCAATGGATGAAACAGCTGAAATATAAAACACGCCAATATTAATATCCATAATATGCAGCCCCATAGCAAATGGGATTGCACCAATGGCTAAAAAAGCCGCTATTACAATAATAAAAGGCGCTAGGTTAAATAGAAATTTATCTGCTGAACGAGCCGTAATATGCTCTTTCATTAAAAGCTTTAAAAAATCGGCCAAGGTTTGTAATAAACCCCATTTACCTACTCGGTTTGGGCCAATTCTTAATTGAAAGAAAGCCGCAACTTTCCTTTCCATATACACTAAACCCATAACGGAAAGCGCCACAAAAAGAATTAACGTAATACCGATAAGCGACCATTCTGCTACGGTAACCATTGTTGGAGAAAGAGCTCCAACCAAGTATTCGTGAATGCTATTTGTAAGGGGTGAAAAAAGATCCATAGTTTAAAAATTTAGCATTAACGATCAATATCAGGTACAACCAAATCGAGGGTGGACATCATTGCTACCAAATCAGCAATTTTATATCCTCTAACCATATGGTCTAATACAAATAAATTTGAGAAACCTGGTGACCTAAATTTAATGCGGTAAGGACTTTTAGTTCCATCACTTACCACATATACACCTAGTTCGCCACGAGCAGTTTCAACACTTTGAAAAAATTCTCCCTTAGGTAATTTAATTACCGCCTTTATAGCTGGTGATTGAATTTCTCCTTCAGGAATATTATCTATCAATTGTTCAATAATCGACATAGACTCCCACATTTCAAGTATACGAGCCTTGTATCTTGAGTAGGTATCACCTGTGTCCATTACAATTTCTTTGAAATCAACTCGGTCATACGCGCTGTAAGGTTTGTGCTTACGAATATCGTTTGAGAATCCAGAAGCTCTACCTGTAGGGCCCGTAATTCCATAAGAAATAGCGTCCTCTTTAGATAAGATACCGATACCTTCTGTCCTATTTCTAAAAATTACATTATTAGAAAGGAGGTCATCGTACTCGGGTAATTTTGTTTTAAAATGGACTATAAAGTCTTTAACCCGTTTTACAAAATTTGGATGAATATCAAACATTACACCACCTGGTGTATTATAATTCATGGTTAAACGAGCTCCGCACGTTTCTTCGAAAATATCGTTGATTAGCTCACGATCTCTAAAGCCATATAAAAACCCTGTTAGAGCTCCTAAATCCATTCCCATTACGCCCCACCATAATTGGTGTGAGGATAAACGAGTAAGCTCAGACATAATCGTACGAATTACTTTTACACGATCGCTCACTTCAATCTCAAGTGCATTTTCTACTAAAAGGCAAACCGCCTCGTTGTTCATATGGTTACTGAGGTAATCCATACGATCCGTAATGTGCACAATTTGACGATACGTATCTTTCTCGCACATTTTTTCGATGGAACGATGCACGTAGCCAATATGAGGAATTACCTTTTTAATAATTTCACCATCAAGCTCAAGCATCAAACGTAGCACACCGTGTGTAGAAGGGTGCTGAGGCCCCATATTGATAAAGTACTCTTGGGTTTTGATTCCCTCTCTTATTGCTTTCTCCTCTATCATAACGAAATTATATTTACAGTATCCACATAATCTTTTCTCAGAGGGTAACCTTTCCAATCGTCATCTAATAAGATTCTTCTTAAATCAGGATGGTTAGTAAACACCACACCAAATAAATCGTACACTTCACGTTCGTGGTATTCTGCAGTTCTCCAAATATGACATAAGGTTTCAACTACAGGCTTCTCTTTATCTTCGATTTTAACTTTTAGTACCAATTCATGTTCAAATTCAATTGAGCGAAGGTGATACACCATCATAAAATGGTCTGCAAAATCTACACAAGTAAGACTGAACATAAAGTTGAATTGCATCTCCTTATCGTTGCGTAGTTTTTCGGCAAACTCCAACAACAGACTTGGCTTGATGATTACTTCTAGGTATTGAGTACCAGGAGAGGCTTTAACGCCAGCTTCTTCATCTGCCAAAACTGGTCCGGCTGAAAACTCAACTTCAGAGCTCCAAGCAGCAATTTTATTTTGTAGGCTTTCTCTATTCATTATTAAAGGCCTTTATCAAATTCTTCCAATGTTTGCTTTTTATCCATCATCGAAGAATCTTTAATTTTATCTTGTAATTTCATAATGCCATCTAACAAGGCTTCTGGCCTTGGAGGGCAACCAGGCACATATACATCCACAGGAATAATATGGTCTGCTCCTTTTACTACCGAATAGGTATTATAAAAAAATGGGCCTCCCGATATAGCACAGGCACCCATTGCAATTACATATTTAGGATCGGCAATTTGCTCGTATAACCTACGAAGCACAGGCGCCATTTTGTTTACAATTGTTCCTGCAATCACAATCATATCGGCTTGGCGAGGAGTAGCACGAGCTACTTCAAATCCAAATCGCGACCAATCATGACGAGAAGCACCTGTCTGCATCATTTCGATGGCGCAGCAACTGGTTCCAAACGTGAGTGGCCAAAGCGAATTTGATCGCGACCAATTCACAATTTTATCGAATGAAGTAACAATGATGTTAGCTCCATTTCCAGCTCCAATTACCTTTCCAGGAAAATCTTCTGGAATATTAGCAGGATTCTGAATATTATCTAAATCTATTCCCATCTTAAAGCGTCTTTTTTCCAAGCATATAAAAGGCCAAGCCCAAGTATAAAAAAGAAAATTGCAATTTCAATAAAGGCAACCATTCCTAAATCTTTCATTACCACAGCCCAAGGAACAATAAAAATTGTTTCTACATCAAAAATGAGGAAGAGGATAGCAAATAAATAATACCCTACTTTAAACTGAATCCAAGAAGACCCTTGAGTTTCGATACCACACTCAAAAGTATCTTCTTTCATTTTCTGGGGCACTTTTGGCGAAATAAAGTAGGAGAAAACAATGGCTCCTCCTACCAGTACCAACCCTAGAATAATGAACAGAATTATTGCTTCGTTGCCCATTGCTTATTTAATTTCCCAAGTTTCACCACTTTCCAATAAATCATTTACAGATTTAAAAGGAGAGTTTTTTTCCACTTCTTCTACTTGTCTTTTCATTCTCATTTCGAATGAGTCCTCCTGAAATGATCGAATAATACCTGTAACAACAGGCATTTCCAATTTCACTAACATATTATGAAGTGTAGAATCTTCTTCGTGTGAATCGTGCACTAAAATATCATCTTCTGTAATGCCGTCTTCACCAATGGTAACTATTTCTAGTTTGAAGCCATTTAGTTTTAAGCCTTTATCAGAATTAGTTCCAAAAATCATTGGTTTACCGTGCTCAACATGCACTTGGTTATCTAGCTTAACATCTTTGGCTGTATAATTTGAGAAAATATCTTTATTAAAGATTACACAGTTTTGTAAAATCTCCACAATAGATGTTCCTTGATGCTTTTCAGCCTCCACCAATATAGCTGTTAATGCTTTTGCATTTGTATCTGTTGCTCTGGCAAAGAAATGCCCATTTGCACCCAATACTAATTCACCCGGATTAAAAGGGTTATCAATAGTTCCTTGAGGAGATGATTTTGTTGTCTGACCTAAATTAGTGGTTGGAGAAAATTGCCCTTTTGTTAATCCATAAATTCGGTTATTAAACAAAAGCACATTTATACTCACATTTCTTCTAATCAAGTGAATGAAATGATTACCACCAATAGCTAACGCATCGCCATCACCTGTAATTTGCCAAACACTTAAATTAGGGTTTGCTAATTTAACACCTGTTGCAATTGCTGGAGCACGCCCGTGAATACTATGGAAACCATAGGTATCCATATAATATGGAAAACGTGATGAGCAGCCAATGCCCGACACAAACACAATATCTTCTTTTTTACGCCCGATCAAAGGCATTGTCTTTTGAACGGCTTTTAAAATGGCATAATCCCCACAACCTGGGCACCATTTTACTTCTTGGTCGCTAGAAAAATCTTTCGCGGTATATTCTAATGTTTCTACTGACATAATTATTTCTCTTCTAGGGTTTTGTTAATAGCGTGGGCTAACTCAACCACTCTAAATGGCAACCCTTGTGTTTTATTAAATTGTAAGTAGGTAAACTGAGGTAGTTCTCCTCTTAAATATTTTACAAACTGACCTTGGTTAAGCTCTGCAACCAAAATTTTCTTAAACTTACTGAATACCTCAGCTGTGTTTTTTGGTAAAGGCTTAATATAACTAAAATGCGCTAAACCTACTTTTTTATTTTGACCAGTACATTGGTTTATTGCTGTTAATGTAGAGCCATATGTTCCGCCCCAACTAACAACCAATAAATCTCCTTCTTGAGCTCCATCTACTTCTAGTTCTGGGATATAATTAGCAACACGTTGTACCTTTTCTTCCCTCACATAAGTCATTTTCTCATGATTCTCCGGAGTGTATGAAACATTACCTGTTAGCTCATCTTTTTCAAGACCACCAATTCTATGCTCATAACCTGCCTGACCTGGATATGCCCAATATCTTGCTAGTGAAGCAGTATCTCTTTCATAAGGCTGCCAATTTTGCATCGACTTATCCGCTTCATGAGGAACAATATCATCTAAATCTTCGGTATGTTGGATTTTCCAAGGCTGAGAACCATTAGCAACATATCCATCTGTAAGTAATAAAACAGGAGTCATATGCTCTAGTGCAATTTTTGCTGCTCTAAACGCCATAGAAAAACAATCAGCAGGTGATTTAGCTGCCACTACTACCACAGGGCTTTCACCGTTTCTGCCGTATAAAGCTTGCATTAAATCGGATTGCTCTGTTTTGGTTGGCAAACCTGTTGAAGGACCACCACGTTGTACGTCTACTACTACCAATGGCAGCTCCGTCATAACTGCTAGGCCAAGTGCTTCGCCTTTAAGTGCTAAACCAGGGCCTGAAGTAGTTGTAATGGCCAAGTCGCCTGCAAAAGCAGCTCCAATGGCAGAAGTAATTCCTGCAATTTCATCTTCTGCTTGAAAAACCTTAGCACCAAAATGACGATGTTTAGCTAATTCTTGTAAAATATCTGTTGCTGGTGTAATAGGATAAGATCCTAAGAAAAGCTCTTTCCCTGATTTTTCAGCAGCTGCTAAGAAACCCCAAGCAGTAGCCTCATTACCCATTACATTTTTGTAAAGCCCAGGTTCCATATCCGCTGGCAATACTGTACTGGCAGAAGAAAATGCTTCAATAGTATCGGCATAATTAAACCCAGCTTTTAATGCTTTAATGTTACCAGCTAAAATTTCTGGCTTTTTACCAAACTTGCCTTTCAAAAATCGTTCGGTATATTCTAACGGACGACTGAACATCCAATACACCATACCTAAGGCAAACATGTTTTTACTTCTTACAATACTTTTATTATCAAGACCAAGCCCTTCCAAAGCTGTTTTGGTAAGAGCAGTCATTGGAGCCTCAATTACATGATACTCTCTCAGTTCACCACTAGTTAAAGGATCATCTTCAAATCCTGCTTTTTCCCAATCTTTACGTTTGAAATTATCAGTATCTAAAATAATCGTTTTCCCTTTGGCTACATCTCTTAAATTAGCCTTTAAAGCAGCCGCATTCATAGCCACTAGCACATCAGGGTTATCCCCAGGTGTGTGAATATGTGCTTGTCCAATATGTACTTGAAATCCTGATACGCCAGCCACAGTTCCTTGCGGAGCTCTAATTTCAGCAGGGTAATCAGGAAAAGTAGCAATGTCGTTACCCAGCAAAGCAGAGGTTCCAGTAAACTGAGTACCAGTTAGTTGCATTCCATCGCCAGAATCTCCAGCAAATTTTATCACAACCTTATCCACCTCATTAATAGCAGTTGTTCCCATATATAATCAATTCAAAAATTAAAATCTTCTTGTCTGAGGCGCCAAGGTAGGCCGTCTCACAAACTAAAAATATGAGTTAAATCATAAAAAACCGAATATTTGGTCAGTGTTTATTTTTTGCCACAACAAAACATCGAAATAGCCCTTATAGAGTGGTTTTAAACAATTTCTATATCTTAAAAAAATCATATTTATTTTCAATTATTTTTGAGCAATCAAATTAGCTCTTTAGAATAATTCCAAATAGAAAAAGGATGTTCTTAAGTTAAATTTTGTATTTTACATTTGCGACAGAAAAAGAAAATAACTTTTAAATTATAGATATTATGTTAGTAATAAATGATGATTGTATTAATTGCGATGCGTG
>CAZDQR010000111.1:0-9794 GCA_964507315.1 uncultured Roseivirgaceae bacterium | reverse complement strand
TATATTTTTATTTCTAATTATTATAGCACTTACCCTAAAAAATAAAGAGGTAATAATTGATAATTTTGAAACCGTTGGGTTGGCCTCATTGCTACTCGTTGTTCTTTCTTTTTTAAGTGGGTTTTTGATAGCAAAACTCTTTAAAGTAACTGCAGCTCAAGTTAGAACAATTACCTTTGAGGTGGGCTTACAAAATGGCACGTTGGCCTTACTAATTACAGCCTCTATTATTAAAATACCTGCTATGACTTTAGCTGCTCTGTTTTACAGTTTACTTATGTTTGTAGCTGGCTTTATTGTCATCTTTTTGTTTAATAAAGGAGGAAGTAAGGAGGAGGTTTCTACTAAATAAGAAGGTGTGTTGGTAGAACTTAATCTGCATTTCTAATTTCAGAAATACAAGTATCATCCCATTTAGAACCTTTATAAACATCAACTATTTCAATACCTAAAAAATAATTATAAAGTTCTTCAGCATCCTCTTTTTTGTAAGTGGTGGGCTTATAATAAGGTATATTTAAAGATTGATAATTGTTGATATCTTCTAACTCCACTATATTTTGAGATACCATTTGTAAATTTTTATAAACGCTGCCATATTGTGTAGCCCCATCCATTTGGGCTTGTATAATAATTAGCCTAATGGTTTTAGGTCTCGAATTAGTGGTAAAAGACTTAGTAGATTTACCATAACCTCCCCAGATTTCAACTGGTTTTGTTAAATCGAGGCATGGCACTATTAATACTTCGCCAATTCCATATCCTTTTACCCCTTCTACCCATGCTGTTTTAGGGTTGTTATCTGCAATATTTCCCATCGAATACTTACAAGTCCAGTTTACATAGTCTGTATCTTCGGGCGGTTCCATCCCTTCGGGGTCTTCTATTATTTTAGGCGCAACTCCTGAAGCTTTTAAGTACGAAGAGGATAGAGCCTGTAAACCTGGACCATTACAATCGTGGATATATAAACTTTCTAGACCCTTACCGTTAAATAGTTCTTTCAGAATGGGGTTGGCCTCTTTGCAAGGGAAGGATTCTTCTTGAGCTTTTGCGATGTTAATGATCAGGGATAGTATTAGCAAAAAGCTAATCGTAAATGAATGCTTCATAAGGAAAAATTTAATATTTGAATTTACGTATGGATTGATAAAAGTAAAGTTATCAATTATCTTTGGTAAAGATTAATTTCACTGCAAATGCTCATAAAATCCGCCACCATTATTAACGAAGGTCAACAATATGAAGCCGATGTGCTCATTAAAAATGGCCGAATTGAAAAAATTGATCCTGTAATAAATGCTCATAACGAAGAAGTAATAGATGCTTCTGGCAAATATCTATTTCCGGGTGCTATAGATGACCAAGTGCACTTTAGAGAGCCAGGGCTAACGCATAAAGCCACTATTTTTACAGAGTCCAGAGCTGCAGTGGCAGGGGGTGTAACCTCTTTTATGGAGATGCCCAACACGGTACCTAATGCTTTAACGCAAGAATTATTGGCAGATAAATATGCCATTGGCGCCAAAGATTCCTTGGCTAATTACTCTTTTTTTATGGGTGCTTCTAATGATAATATTGAGGAAGTACTAAAAACAAATCATACAGAAGTGTGTGGTGTAAAAATATTTATGGGCTCCTCTACTGGTAACATGTTAGTGGATGAGGAAGCAACGTTAGAAGGCTTATTTTCTAAAGTGGATATGCTTATAGCAACCCATTGCGAAGATGAGGCTACGATTAGAAGAAACACAGAAGCAGCCAAGCTCCAATTTGGAGAAGAAGTTCCTATAGAACAGCACCCGTTAATTAGAAGTGAAGAAGCTTGTTATTTATCTTCTAGCATGGCGGTTGGGCTGGCAAAAAAACATGGAACTCAGTTACATATTTTACACATTTCTACTTCTAAAGAAGTGGAACTTTTTGATAATACTATTCCATTAGCAGATAAAAAGATTACAGCAGAAGCATGTATTCATCATATGTGGTTTAACGATAAAGATTATGCAGAAAAGGGCACATTAATAAAATGGAATCCTGCAGTAAAAACCTCCGCTGATCAAAAGGCTATTTTTGAGGCAGTATTATCTGGTAAAATTGATGTAATAGCAACAGACCATGCTCCGCATACTTTAGAAGAAAAGCAGAATTCTTATTTTAAGGCTCCATCTGGTGGCCCATTGGTGCAGCACAGTATTGTGGCTATGTTAGATTTTTACCACCAAGGAAAAATAACCTTGCCACAAATTGCAGAGAAAATGAGCCACAACCCTGCAATACTTTTTAAAATTAAAGAAAGAGGTTATATAAGAGAAGGCTATTATGCTGATTTAGTATTGGTGGATATAGATAATCCGTGGGAAGTTCGAAAAGAAAATATATTGGCTAAATGTGGATGGTCGCCTTTTGAAGGCCATATATTTCAGTCTAAAATCACCCATACATTTATAAATGGCAAGCTTGCATACGCAAATGGGGTAATTCAAGAAGTCAGTAATGGCGACAGATTATTATTTAATCGATAAAATTAGTAGCCAAGCGATTGCAAATATTAATTGAAGCAATATATTTGCACTCCAATTATTCGCCTTGCGAATATATACGGTGGTTGTAGCTCAGTTGGTTAGAGCATCGGTTTGTGGTACCGAGGGTCGCGGGTTCGAATCCCGTCTTCCACCCACTTTTATAATTAACCCTTTAGTATTCAGTGCTAAAGGGTTTTTTGTGTATAAAAACAGTTAACCAACACCTATTAATAGCATATTATCACCTATTTCTAATAGGCACCTAATCTAATAGAATTTCCATTGCAAAGTCAATTAATGGAAATTAGTCGCTTTGCTAAGTTTATCATTATAACTATTGTGGTGCCGTGCATTTTGAACTTAAACTCTATAGATTTGCAGTATGCAAGAATTTTTAGTTTTACTTATAGTTACTGCAGCAGTAACTTACTTAGGTTTTAGGTTATACAAAAAGCTGTTTTCTAAAAAATCGAATTGCGAAGTAAACTGTGGCTGCGAATCTAGTTCTCCAGTCTTTGATCAATTAAAGAAAAAAGGATATCAGTAAAAAGCAGGAACGAATCCAAAATGGAGGCCTAGCTGGAGTATTTGTAAATAAATGTTATTCCTGCAAAATCGATTGCCGCAGTCGTACCTCCCTCGCCATAACGCCATTAGTACGTCATTGCGAGGCACGAAGCAATCTATTGCTACATAGCTTTAGCAGATTACTTTGCTACGCTCGCCATAACGTTAACAGGAAACAGATTGCTTCAGTCGTTCCTATTACCATTAACAAAGAACCCTCCAAGGTCTTTGTAAATTTTGAAAATAGACCTTGGAGGAATTAACATGTCATTACGCTTATCAATGACGGAAAGCTAAGGCAGATTGCGTGCCTAGCCAGACAGGCAGGTTTCAGTCGGTTCTCCTTCAATAACGATAAAGCCAGCCATACCGAGCCGTACTTTAAGTCTCACTCCGAGTGCTAATTAATGCCTCAAAACTAAGCATCGGAAAATAAAATTGCATTCGTAACTAATTGATTATGAGCAAATAAACGTTATTGACTTAAAATAAACATATAAATTCTTTAAATAAACTTACACAATCTGCTATTTTAAAATAGTATTTCTACTATTTTTTACTAGCATTTCTGCTATTAAATTTGACACAAAAGTGCGTTGTATAATAAAATTATATCCCCTATATTTAGGAATATTTATAGCCTAATTTTTGTAAATAGCATTTTATAAAGAAGTTTATGAGAAGAGAGCATATCCAATTACTGCGAAGAATGGATACCTTAATTGGTCTAAAAGCCACGGGCAACTGCTTTGAATTTGCCCGTAAGCTAGAGGTATCTAAAGACACCGTTTATAGGCTAATGGAGGTAATGAAGAGCGAATTTAATGCCCCCATTGTGTATAATAAGCATGCCAAAACCTTTGAGTACACCCAACAAGGTAGTTTAAATATGGGGTTTAAATTAAAACCCTTAACCCAGCAAAATATGGAGAATATAAATGGCGGCACCTATTTGCAATTTTCTAAGAACTTTTCCATTTCGCAGCCCCTGCGAAACACTGCCCTTACATTTGGCATTGTGCAACACTCGAACAACCTAGGGTTTTGGTAATGCACAGCTAAATAAATTATAAACTTAAACTTTAAAAAAATGAAAACGTTAGAAATGAATGAAATGGAGAGAATTGAAGGTGGAGCGAGTATGTCTTGCGATGAATTCCATGAGGTTCTTGCTTGGTTGTCTGAAAATCACTATCTAGCGCAGCTAGATGTAATTGCCAGTACATATACTACGCAATATTGTCCAAACGCGTAATAATGTAAATAAAATCATCATTTCTTAAGTCGGAGTGATGGTTTTTATAATCTGATTTTATGAAGTTAGCATCATTTTTTGTCCTTATTGCTATTTTAAATAGCAAAGAACAAACGTTAAATGGTATAATTTATGACAAATTGACAAAAACACCTATCCCTTATGTCCACATCTCGTTAAGCAATAATGTTGGCACTATAAGTAATAAAGATGGAGAGTTTAGGTTGATTTGGGGCGATTTTACTACAGAACAACAAAATTTGCACTTTTCTGCTGTTGGCTATAGAACACTTACTTTGCCTTTAAGCGACAGTATTTTAAATACTTATTTGGAGGTTAAACTTATGCCTAGCATAACGATTTTAGATGATGTACTTATTACGTCAGAAGTAAAAGCGGACTCTGCCATACTAATTATGCAGAAAGTCTTAAAGAACATCAATAAAAATTATCCTAAACATAAATATGGCATAGAGGCTTTTTACAGAGAAGCCAATATTAGCGATGATGTATATAGTAGATTAATTGAAGCACAGATTTTTATTGCTGATAAAGGGTATAATAAACCCATTGAAACGACCGAAATGAATGTGTTGCAAATGCGTAAAGCAGAAGATAACCGAAACATAAGCTGGCGTCAATCTTTATTTGAATGGCTTTATATGAAAAATGGAGTATTTAAAACATTAGCGAACGATAGAGTAAAACTAAGTACCCAATATTATAATTTCACTGAATTTATAGAAAACAAAAATGGATGGATTCAGTTTGAAAAACGTGGACAAGAGGGGAGTATTCGATTCTTAACTGATGAATTTATCGAAGGCTGCAATTGGGAAATAAAAGACATTATAAAGAATGAAAACGATACTACTTATGTGCTTAAATACAGGGTTATAAGTAAAAATGAACAATCATTTTTTGGCAGAATAGGCCAAGGAATTGTTTATGTTGCTAAAGATGATTGGGGAGTTAAGGAAATTCGATCAGAAGTCGAAAAGCCAGAAGGGACACCCTATTTACAACTAGATTATACGTTAAAAGATAGCAGAGCCTATTATAAAACCATTATAAGATATCAAAAATATCAAGGCAATTATTATCTTTCCTATATTAAATCTGAAAGCATTGGCACCAATTCACAAAGTTTGTTTGGTGGTAGAGATAGAGGATTATTTAAAGAAACAAAAGGAAGGCTAGGTAAAATTTACCAAGAAAACGAACTGTTTGTTACACGTATTTTGCCCTATAAAAAAGTTAGCAAAAAAAATAAAATGGATAAGGAAGACGATTTGTATAATGTGGATGTAAAAAACGATGAAGCCTTTTGGGCAACCTATAATTACCCAATGTTAAACCCTTTAACAGACAAAATGAAAAATGATCTAAAAAATTCTTATGGAGAACTATTTATTAAAGACTAACCTTATTTTTTTACTCTTCTTATTAATCTTGGCCTGTTCAAAAAAAGTGGTGTACCCAACTTATTTTGAAGGTAAAAACACCATAGAGCATTTACCAATTTTAAACGATTCTACCTTGGCCATTAATACGGTAGCTCCAGATAATAATTATGGCAGAATTGAAAGTAAGCCTATATTTTTGGGAGTTAAAGATGTGTACGAAAGTGGCGATAATAGGGTTAAGTATTTAAATGCCTTGGCAGGCCCCAATGGAGAAGAGTTAACCTTTAAGCGATACAAAAGCTGCTGCCCTTTTAGAACGTTAAATAGCAGAACCTTTGGTTCTGATCAAAAATTTGGGTTATTGGATGTATGGGTTGTTACTTATGAAGGACTGTCGAAACCCGATACATTATATGTTAATGCTTATGACCAAGGAGAATTAATTGCACCCAAAGGATATACAATAAGATGATGGATTTTTTAAGAGACTACTTCAAAATTGAAATTAAGTTCTTTTTACCCATATTTATTATTTTATATGTTGCGATCTTTTATCTTTCTACAAAATATCTAATTACAGACGATCTTCTGCTTAGCAATTTTGATGGCACTCAATCTGCAGAAGAGCTTGAAGGTGGACACACCTTTTTTAATTTGTTTTTTGGGCTCTTTTTAGTAACATCATTATTAGGTATTTTTATTAAAGCAGGGTTATTGGCTTTTCTAATAAGTTTAGTACTTAACAATAAATTTATAGAGGTATTAAAAATTTTATTATTATCAAGCAGTGTGTATGTAATAGGTAGGGCCATCCAATTTATAGTATTTGGTCTTTTAGAGCCTGAAAAAATTAAAACCTTAGAAACCAATATTTTCTCCATACATGCTATAATTAACCCAAATAATTACGGTTCGTTTATTCAAAATTTAGCCTATGATATAAGCTTGATAGAAGTTGCCTTTATGGCAATGGTTATAAGTGGCCTATACATGCTAAATGATAATTCTCTGCTTAGAAAAATTATTCCACTTGTAGTAGTATTCGATTTAGTTTATATAGTATTATCTGCATTATTATGAAAAAAATGCTAAGTAAAAAGTATGTGCTAGGTTTTATTACCTATTACGCAATGTACATATTTATGCTTTTACTGGTAAACTGGTATAATGCTAGCAATCAAGGAGATGAATGGACTGCAATTTTTACTAATCTTAGTGACTTAGATGGCACCTTGGCTCCTATATTGTTTGCTATAAAATTTTTATATGTGTCTACATTTATCTTTGTTATTTTTTTACTTTTTGATAAAAAAATATCTTTCGAAGCCATATTTTCTGCTATCGTTCTTTCTAGTTTGTTTTATTATATCCCTCAAGTACTGGAATTCTTACTTCTTGATAATTCAAACGAAGTATTAAAATATGGGCAACTAAAAAATCATGATTGGGTATCGGTAATTCATTTTTTTCCTACATTGAGCGATAAAAGTTTACTCCTACCATACTTAAGAGAGTTAAACATTTTTACTTTCTTTTATGTAGGGCTAGTAGCATACTTAATAAAGGTAGAAGATGTTCAATTTAAATGGATTTTCACCTATGTGTTAGCGGGATATTTCAATGCAAATTACTTTGCAACAACACTACTAATATTTTTAACTCTGCTTGCATGATATGAACCAAAAGCACTTTTTTATTATTGGGTTTATATTATTACTAATCTCATCAGTAATAATGATAGTTGTTTCGGAGGATAAACTCAACTACAAACAACAAGTAGCCAAACAACTTGCCAGTATGCCTGCGTTACCCGTTGAGCCTGTTGGCAAAGCTAAAAATACGGGTTGGCAAAACACAACCACCCCAACTGTCATTCTTTTTTTTAATTCCGAATGTGGTCATTGCCAAAATGAGGCAACGGCAATTCAAGAAAGATTGGAAGATTTTAGTAATGCCAACTTATTATTTGTTTCGGACGAAGAGGCAACGCAGATTGAGGAATTTAGCAAAACGTATAAATTAGATAACAAACTCAATATTTGGTGGCTAAAAATGCGGCCAGCCGATGTATATAACACCTTTGGTAATATTGGCGTGCCCCATATATGGGTGTATAATAAAGAGAACAAATTAGTAAAAGAGTTTAAGGGCGAAACTAAGGTAGAGGTCTTGTTGGAGTGGTTGTAGATAAACGTTGTTCCTGCAAAACGGATTGCCGCAGTCGTACCTCGCAATGACGCACACTAGCACGTCATTGCGAGGTACGAAGCAATCTGTATGATACGCTATTGCTTCGCTACGCTCGCATTAACAGAGAATCCTCCAAGGTCTTTGTGAATTATGAAAATAGACCTTGGAGGAATTAAAATGTCATTACCATTACCAATGGCGGCAAGCTGCTGCAGATTGCTTCAGTCGTGCTTCCTTCGCAATGACGTTACAATTTAATATGAACATCAATAATAAACACATTCGCAACACATTTACCAAACAGCTCGATCAATCGGATTGTGGGGTAGCTTGTTTGGCTTCGGTTATAAAGTATTATGGCGGAACTGCTAGCCTAGAAAAACTACGTGAAGAAAGCGGCACTACCAAACAAGGCACTACTTTGTTAGGCTTATACCAAGCCTGCCCTGCTTTACACCTAAAAGCAGAAGCCATGGAGGCAGAAGGCGTTCATAATTTAAAAGAAGTGGCGTTTCCTGTAATACTACACGTAGTAATTGATGAAAAGTTGCAACATTATGTAGTGTGTTATGGGCAAGAAGGCGATAAATACATTATTGGCGACCCTGGTAAAGGGATTGTGTACTACACAGCTACCGAACTGGCAAAGATATGGAAATCCAAAGCACTGTTAACCTTAGCACCTACTACCCACTTTGTAAAAGCTAAAGAAACAAAAGCTAATAAACTTGCTTGGCTAAGAAATTTGGTAGAAGAAGACCTGCCTCTATTGCTAAGTGCCCTCGTAATTGGCATAATTATTACCATATTGGCCATGACCACTGCCATTTTTTCACAACGCTTAATAGATAATATTTTGCCAGCTAAAGACGGGCAGCGGTTACTGCTTGGTTTAGGTTTATTGGTGGTTTTACTCTTGGCTCGTAGTGGCATGAGTTTTATCCGTAGTCTTTTTTTAATAAGGCAGAGCAAGGAACTAAACATACGAATGATTAAAGGGTTTTATAATGCCCTGCTATATTTACCAAAATCGTTTTTCGATAGCCGTAAAACAGGGGAGCTAATGGCTCGTATGAACGATACCCGAAGAATTCAATCTGCTATAAGTTATGTGGCTGGCAATGTGGTAATAGATGCCTTAGTAATTATAGTTTCGTTGGTTTTTGTGCATGTGTATGCCTGGCAAGTGGGGTTGGTGGTACTTGGCACATTGCCTTTTTATGCCCTTATTATTTGGCGTTTTAATGCTAAAATTATAAGCGGCCAAAAAGAAGTAATGCAGCACCACGCCTATAATGAAAGTAATTATATAGATACCATCCAAGGCATTGCTACCATTAAGGCCATGAATAAACAACCCTTATTCTCAACCCTTACCAAGAATATTTATACTGGGTTTCAACAAAAGATTTTTAACCTAGGCAAAGTGGGTATTTCGTACAGTTGGGTGTCGGAAGTTACGGGCGTTTTGGTATTAGCTTCAGTGTTTGGTTATGCTTCGTATTTAGTTTTGCAGAATGTTCTACAATTAGGTGAAATGGTGGCCGTTCTATCTATGGCAGGGGGTATTATGCCAGCGGTTACACGGTTGGCTATTGCAAATATTCAAATTAAAGAAGCCACAGTTGCTTTTAACCGTATGTACGAGTTTGCTTCCATTCCTCCCGAGTTTGAAGAAACTCAGGGAGTGACTCCAAGTCACCCTCTGAGTGAAAATAGATTGAACTTTGAGTTGCTACAAATAGAAGGGCTTAGTTTTCGTTTTAAGAGCAGAAAACGTTTATTACATAATATACATTTTTAGAGATAGTCATTTAGGCACATACTAATTTAGAGTGTTCAATATTCTCA
>CAZDQR010000110.1:0-9830 GCA_964507315.1 uncultured Roseivirgaceae bacterium | reverse complement strand
TACACCGTAACCACAGAGTTCATTGCAGAAGATATGTTAAGCCCTAGTAAATTAGCAAAGCTTGAAGTTGTAAACAGAATGGCCCAGAATATTAAATACATGCCATGAATTTCGAGTATGGTATTGCCCACTAATACAAAGAGCAAGGTTTGTATCGCAGAAATACTAAACATTAAAAACAGCTTAGACGAGATATAGCTCCCTTTACTTAAGTTAAGGAAAGCTTCGCGTTGCAATATTTTTTTATCTTTAATAATTTCTTCTGCACTCACAGTAAGCCCCATAAACATTGCCACAATAATGCTCATAAAAATGTAGGAGGGAATGTTCTCATTCTTATAAAACGAATATTCAACTCCTGAATATTTAACAATAAATGCAAGGATAGCTGCGATTATTGGTGCTTCTAATAAATTTATTAGAAGGTATTGTTTGTTTGCTAATTTTGATAGAACATCTCGTTTAACAAAGATGCCCATTTGTGAGAACACATTTGGCAGATGTAAAGTGGATTTTGGCTTTTCTGTTACGGCTACAATTTCTTTGGGCTGTGGTGTTTCGGAATAGATGGTTGTCCATTCTTCAGGTGAAACTTTTCGTTGCTTCGTCTGATTGCCATATTCATCTAATACTTTGGTTTCAATAATATCGAATACTTGCTCTGGGTTTACATTGCCACACGAAGTACATTCTCCTTCATCGCTATCAATCATTTTCATGGCCTCCTTAAAATGCACAACGGATTCTACAGGCATACCATAATATATTTGAAATCCACCTGTATCTAATATTAGGAGGCGATCAAACATTTTAAATATTTGAGAAGAAGGTTGGTGGATAACCACAAAAACTATTTTGCCATTTAAAGATAGTTCTTTCAAAAGATCCATTATGTTTTCAGAATCTCTTGAAGACAAACCCGAAGTAGGCTCATCTACAAATAATGCACTGGGCTCTCGGAGCAACTCAAGTGCAATATTTACTCTTTTTCGTTGGCCTCCACTAATAACTTTTTCTAATGGGGAGCCTACTTTTAAATTCTTAATATGAAAGAGTCCAATACTAGTTAAAGTCTTATTTACAAGTTTCGTTAGCTCTTCTTTCGATAAGTGACTAAAGCATAAACGCCCTGCATAATATAGATTGTCAAAAACTGATAGGTCTTCAAGCAATAAGTCATCTTGGGGTACATAGCCAATTACGCCATCTATGTAATCAGGATTATCATGGATGTTAATTCCATTAATTTTAACTTCGCCTTCGGTTGGTTTATCGGTGCCGTTAAGTACGTTTAGTAGAGTGGATTTACCAGCACCACTGGCTCCCATAATTCCTAATAACTTACCAGAACGTTCGCTGAAATTTATTTTTCGCAGCCCTACATAGCCGTTTTTAAAGGTGTAGGATATATTTTTTACTTCTAATGAAAGGGGGGCGTTGTTCGTTTTAGTTTGGTAAACAGAGGTTAGATCACTGTAATAAATTGTTTCGAACTTACCTCTAATGGCACTGCCTTGTGTAAACGCTTTTATATGATTATCAGGCAGTCTGTTTCCATTTAAAATTACTTCAGATGAACCTACCTTTTTAATAAATGCCGTATTGGAGGCAGGAAAGTGGATGATTGCTATAAATCCATCTAAATTAGCTCTTTGTAAATGGTTGTATTTACTATTGTCATTATCTTTTCTAGCATCAATAACAAAGAGGTTCTCATTTGTGAATTTTTCTATTTCTTGCGTTATTACAAATTCTTTTATGAGTTCGAAATCACTCTTATCAACTTTAAAATTGAATCTAATACGTTCAACTAATTCCTCTTCTCTTTTTGTGATTTCTCCATCCGCAATGGTGGCTGAATTCATTTGAATAAGCACAGCATACATTTGATGCTTTGTTAATTCAGAACTAACCGATTTGCAGAGGTTATCAATGAGCTCTTCTTCATTTACCGAGGGTACTTTAGTTAGTTTTTCAACTTCAATATCAAAAAAATGAATGTACTTCTGAACAAGTTCTTCGTTCAGTTGATTTTTTAATATTTCTATTATTTTATCCCGTTCGGCATTGGTTACATTATCTTCTTTTACGATAATGGCAAATAATTGTAATAATACTTCTACTAAGGTTTTACTCACAGCAATGGGTTCTAATTAATAAAAAAAGCCGTCCAATCTGTATTAGATAGGACGGCTTTAATAATACAATATTTTGTAATTTTAAGCTATTAATCGAGCTCTGATTTTATCAATTTGTTCTGTAATACTTTTTAAAGTCTCATCAGAAAGCATTAAATCTGCTTGATTATTTTTAATCTGCTCATCCATATTTAACTTTTCGTAAGCGGTAAGAAGATTTTTAAAATCTTGAATTAATAAGGTTACTTCTTCATCTTGCTCAACAGCACTTAACAATTTCACTGTTTCTGCAATGCCAACTCGTTGGTCTAGAATAATTTTAATTACAGGTGTTAAAATTATATTTCTTTGTGCCTCAGGTAATAAGTCCTTAGGGTAAGTGTTTACCAACGTAGTAGAAAGGTATAAACCTTCTATAAAGCTACCTGCAGTAACAAGAGCTGCCACTTTATTTCTTTTTTCATCCTTAAGATATTTATCAACTTTGTTTACAGTTTGGTTGATAAGCACTTCCAAAGAATCTTTAGAATCTATATTTTCTTCAAACCTTTTCATTACTACTTCATCAACAGCACCAAGTACACCAAGGTGATCCGCTAATTTTTTTATTGTTTGAAGGTAATCGATAGATTCTTGAGTTTTTCCATACGAACTTAAGTAGGCAACATCAGAAGCATAAATCCCTAAGTTAACTGCTGTTTTACTAAAAGTAGTTAAGTAATCATCTGCAGATTCCTTTGGGTTCATTAAGGCTGAATTATAGTCAGCACCTGTTGCTTCAATTAAAAAAGGAACCTCTGTAGGAGTTGGTATTTTATAAGTAACCTCCTCTATCTTTTGAATTAGTTCTTCTTTTGCTGCATCAAATTCTGCAGATTCATTAGATGATTCTTTGGAATCACCTCCACAAGAAATTAGAGCTCCTAAAAAAACTACTGAAAGTGCATTGAATGCGAATGATTTTATCTTCATTTTGACTTAAATTAAATTTTGCCTCAATTCTACTTAAAATAAATGTAATTCCATTCTTTAATTGGTTGAAACCTTTAATAAAATGTGTTACGCTGCTGTTTCATTTTCTATAAGTGAGATTATGGACTCAGAATTGAAAGTTTAGTGGAATATTAGGGTTGATTTTTAATGATAATTCTGCTTAATTTTAATTGAATTTATCCGACTTTTGCGCTGAAAACAATACTTAAATCCTCAAACAAAAGTAAAATGGGAAAATTTAGAAGTGGTGTGTTATTTGGTGATGAAGTTGCTGAATTATATAAGTATGCAAATGAAAATAATTTTGCAGTTCCAGCAGTAAATGTTACAAGTACTAATACGGTAAATGCTGTGTTAGAAACTGCTAGAGATTTAAATTCTCCCGTAATAATTCAATTTTCTAATGGTGGAGCTACCTTCTTTGGTGGTAAAGGTCTAAGTAGCGAAAATCAATTTAGTGCCATACAAGGTGGTATTGCAGGTGCTAAATATGTGCATAGTATTGCCGAAGCTTACGGTGTTACAGTTGTTCTACATACCGATCACGCTGCTAAAAAGTTATTGCCTTGGATTGATGGTTTAGTAGAAGCAGGTGAAAAATATTTTGCAGAAAATGGCCAACCGCTTTTTAGCTCTCATATGCTTGATTTAAGTGAGGAACCAATTGAAGAAAATATTGAAACTTCTGCGAAGTATTTTAAACGAATGGCCAAGATTGGCATGTCCTTAGAAATAGAGCTTGGCTGCACAGGAGGAGAAGAAGATGGTGTTGATAATACCGATATGGATAGCTCTCGTCTTTATACTCAGCCATCTGAAGTGGCTTATGCGTACGAAGAGCTTGGTAAAATTAGTGATCGTTTCACAATTGCTGCCGCTTTTGGCAACGTACACGGTGTGTATAAGCCAGGTAATGTAGAGTTAACTCCTAAAATTTTAGATAACTCACAAAAATATATTGAGGAGAAATTTAAGACAGGCAAAAACCCTGTAAACTTTGTGTTTCATGGTGGTTCTGGCTCTTCTAGAGAAGAAATTAGAGAAGCAGTTGAGTACGGTGCTATTAAAATGAACATTGATACTGATATGCAATGGTCGTTCTGGGATGGGGTTAGGGCTTTCGAAGCAGAAAATCATGATTATCTACAAGGTCAGATTGGTAATCCTGATGGAGACGAAAAACCCAATAAAAAATTCTACGATCCGAGAGCATGGATGCGTAAAGCGGAGCAAAGTATGATTGCTCGTTTAAAAGTGAGCTTTGAAGATTTAAATTGCTTAAATAAAAATTAAACCGATAAAAGATTATGAGACACTAGGCTTTAGACGGGTCTTATGTCTAATAGTCTCAAGTCTTATGTCTAATATGAAGATAGCACAAAACAGAGTGGTGCTGATGCACTATACATTAAAGGATGAGCATGGCAATACCATTGATTCGTCTGAAGGGCAAGAGCCATTAGCGTATATACAAGGTATTGGTAATGTAGTCCCTGGATTAGAGGATGCCTTAGAAGGCAAATCTAAGGGTGATAAACTCCAGGTTACTGTTGAACCAACTGATGGGTACGGTGAACGCAATGATGAAATGGTTCAACAAGTATCTAAAAGTGGATTTAATGCCGAAGGTGATGAGGAATTAGTGCCTGGTATGCAAGTGCAAATAGAAACTAATAATGGGCCTTCTATTGCAATGGTAACAAAAATTGAAGAAGATGATGTAACCCTCGACTTAAACCACCCGTTATCAGGTGTAACCTTAAATTTCGACATTGAAGTAGTTGATGTGAGAGCTTCTACTGAGGAAGAAATTGAGCATGGACACGTTCACGGACCAGGTGGTCATCAACATTAATGTTGAGTATGTATATTTGAGTTAAACCATTTAAAATAATTTTATGAGATATTTAATTGCAGGATTTTTAATGTTAACATTTTTTGGATGTTCATCCATAAAAGTTACTTCAGATTTTGATACCACAGTTGATTTTACAACGTATAAAACTTTTGAGTATTACGGTTGGGCTGAAGAAAGCAATAAAATTCTTAACCAGTTAGAGCAAGAACGAATAGAAAATGCTTTTGGTAAAGAGCTAAAAGACAGGGGAATTACAGCGGTAAAAAAAGGATCGGGAGGCGATTTGATCATTACACTTTATGTAGTAACAGAGCAAAAAACTAGCACAACTGCGCATACAACTGGCACCAATATGGGTGGTATGGGTTATGGTGGTTATTATGGGTATGGTCCTGGTTATGGTTGGGGTGGATCTGGAATGCACTCATCTACAACTACGTATTCTGAAAATGATTACACTGTTGGTACACTTATAATAGATGTGTATGATGCAAATGGTAAAAAACTAATTTGGGAGAGTATCGGTTCAGGTACTATTGCCGAAGCAAAAACACCTGAGGCTAAAGAGAAAAATATTGCAGTTGCAGTAAAAAAAATAATGGCAACGTATCCTGTGGCTGTGCCAAAAGAGTAATTCTTTTAACTCAATTGTGTTAACCCTCTAGTTTTTTTGAAAAAGCTAGAGGGTTTCTTTTTGTAATCTACTCTTTTGGGCGCCACAGTGCGATAGTAGATGCTGTAAAAAAAACGGCTACCATTAGATTTAAATAACCTCCCATAATTATTACCCATGCCTTTCCAGATAAAATTATATCCAAAACTCCTTGAAAGAGGAAAAGAAATAGTGGGAAGAATAGGATCATCCAGCGTGGATACAAGGTGTTCTTCTTCCAAACCTGAGCAATAAAAAGAATTGAAAGTAGTGCAAAAATAGGATAGAGTAAAACCCGTATTGCATTATTTGCTGTTGTTGCTAATAGAATAGTCGATTCAAAATCCAAATTGTGTTCTGCAGCCAATTTCGCTGAGGTAGCAATGGCTATAAATGCACCATGTACAACTCCATAGCCCATTAAAATAGCACCAAAACTAATGATAACAGTATTGCGAATAACTTCTGAGGTTGGTTTAAAAGCATAATACACCTGACCTAAACCAAGAACATAAAACCAAGAACTAATTAATGCAGTTATGGCACTTGCAATAACTCTTGTATCACTTGTTGTACTCGTATTAAGATATAATGCGGTACTGCTCCCATTATAACAGAGTAGCATATCACCTGCCCACAGGATAAGGCCTCCGACTATTCCAAGTATTCCAAGTGTACGTAACCAAAAAGTGTTGATGTTCATATATTATATTTTTAAAACTCCTTCTCTTTTTAGCGAAGGGATTTTAAAAGTACTATAATATTATTACTTGTATAGAGTAAAAAAATGCGTAATCTAAAAATGGGAATGGTCTCTCTTTGTCAGATATTGATTGCCTTCTATTTAACAAGGGCTTATTTTTTTGAAAAATGAATGAAAAAACTGCGGCAGTAAAATCATAAGGAAGAGAGGATTTATACAATCACATAGAAATAGATTGTGCAACGTACTAAGGCGTATAATTTTGAATGTTTAGCTTAGGGTTAAGCTTGATATCATTGCTCCTTAATAAATTTCTAAAATTATTAAATGTGTTCCATGGCGTGTTAGCGGCAAACATATTAGCCAAAACAGGTGGTATATCTCCACCCGGATCTACTTGAAGTACATAACTTACAGATAGCTTATGATCGTTGAGCGGGGTTACCGTTAAAACGGAATTAGCTGAAGGAATTCTTATTATTCCCTCCTTTCTAGGAATATAATCTGGGAGTTGCTCTAGTGTTACTGTCAGGGCTTTTGTTGAAAGATCTTGGCTTAATTTAATATGGAATACCAAATCGCGGTTAGAAATAGGCCAAGGCGCATCTACTTCTGAGTAGTAAATTAGCTCTCGTTCATTCATCTTCTTAAGTATTTCAATAGAAATAATGCTGCTTTGCCACTTTTTGTAGTTGGCAATATCCATCACACCACTTGCATAGGCTTCTGGCGTGCCTTCTGTTTCAAAATAAACTTTGATGGTTTTAAAAGGAGACGATTCTGATTCGCATAAATACACCTTAATGCCGTCATTATCTTTCCGCAAAGAGCAATCCTCCTGACTATAACTTTTTATAAAAGAGATAAGTAGAATGAAAAGTGTGAGTTTTAAAAATAGCTTAAAATTCATAGGCGCAAATATAAGACAAGGGTCTTTCATATAATGCAGGCATAGAATTATAACCATAATGTTATTAGTAGGCTATAATATTTATTGCTAAAATTGCGGCTTATGAAAAAACACCTTTACTCTATAGCTATCTTTATTTTTGCACTTGCTACCTATTATAGTTATGTAAGTCAAACACCTTCTGTAAATAATAAGCCTTTAGACACCGAGTTTTCTACAGAAAGGGCATTTGCACATTTAAAACAAATTACACAAGCACCTCATTATGTAGGTACCGAGGAGCATGGAAAAGTTCGAGATTATGTTAAATCTGAGCTAGAGAAAATGGGGCTTACCGTTGAAATTCAGACTCAAGTAGCATTTAGTGATAAATACGGTAGAGGAATAAAAGCTCAGAATGTAATAGCACGAGTTAAAGGGAAATCGAATGGAAAAGCCTTGCTATTGCTTTCACATTACGATTCTGGTCCAATTTCTTCGTTTGGTGCTAGCGATGATGGCGCAGGAGTTGTGACCATTTTAGAAGCATTTAGAGCTTTCTTAGCTCAAAATAATGAGTTTGAAAATGATATCATTATCGTATTTTCTGATGCAGAAGAATTAGGCTTATTAGGAGCTAATGCCTTTGTAAAACATCATAGATGGGCCAAAGATGTTGGATTAGTTATCAATTTTGAAGCTCGAGGAAGTGGCGGGTCCTCCTATCTATTAATTGAGACCAACGGAGGTAACAAACAAATGATTAGGGAATTTGCAAAAGCAAACCCCGAGGTGCCTGTAGGAAATTCTTTGATGTACAGCATTTATAAAATGCTGCCGAATGATACGGATCTAACCACTTTTAGAGAGATTGGAGATATTGAAGGGTTCAATTTTGCTTTTATAGATGAGTTTTATAATTACCATATGGCCAGTGATAACTATGAGAACTTAGACCCAGAAACACTGGAACATCAAGGAAGTTATTTGATGGCATTATTAGGCCATTTTTCTAATTATGATTTAGCTAACTTAAAGAGTAAAACTGACGATGTGTATTTTAATTTTCCAATAGTTGGTATGGTGTATTATCCATTTTCTATAATAATGCCCATGTTAGTTATTGCCATTATTATGTTTATCGTATTGATAGTGCTAGGAGTTAAACGTAGATTAATTTCTGTTAAAAGTATGTTGAAAGGGTTTATTCCGTTCTTGATTATATTATTTGGAGTGCCAATTTTAACCGGTCTTGCTTGGCAAGCTATATTGTTAATTCATCCACAGTATAAAGATATTTTACATGGGTTTACCTATAACGGTTATTATTACCTTGTTGCATTTTCTTCTCTTGCTTTAAGTGTTGCATTTATTATTTACCAACGTTACTCTAAAAAAATAGCAGTTGCCGATTTAATGGTGGCTCCATTATTTTTCTGGATATTGTTTAGTGTGCTTACAGCTGTTTACTTAAAAGGGGCTGCATTTTTTATTATACCAGTTTACTTTAGTTTGGCGATTTTTGCCCTTCTTATTTTTAGTAAAAACACAGCTTTAAAGGTGAATTTTGCAATATTATTTTCACTCCCTGTTATTTTTATTTTCGCCCCACTCGTTCAAATGTTTGCTGTTGGTTTAGGGTTAATTATTTTGCCAGTTAGCATGTTGATTATTGCCTTAATTATGGGAATGATGATTCCAATTCTCGGTGGGTTTGAATTTAATAAGCAACTGAGTGTTGGCTTCCTTTCTTTGGGGATTATATTGTTAGTTGCAGCATCATTTCAATCTAATTATACCAAAGATCGATTGAAACCCAATAGCTTGGTTTATATGTTAGATGTAGCCAATGATAAAGCCTATTGGGGTAGTTATGATAAAAACTTAGATGACTGGACTAGAACGTATTTAGGCAAAGGAGATGGGCTAGTTAATGTAGATTCAAGCCTATCGAAAGGCATATTTAATAATCTAAAACTATATAAAGAGCTGGAATTTAGAAGCTTCGAAACTTCTATTATAAGCATTAATAAAGATACGGTTATTAACGAGCGTAGAATATTAAATGTAAAACTTGCACCACAACGTAAAGTTGAAATGGTTCAGTTGATGGCAAATGAAGACGTGGAGTTTAGTAAATTCTTAATTAATGGAGAGTCGTTGATTACTGATGCAGAAACCAATAAATATATGATGAAGGAGGGCAAAGTCCTTATTTATTATTTATCGGGGGATGAAAACCTTGAGTTGGATATGGAAGTAGATGGAGGAGTAAAACCATCATTTAAAATATTTGAAATATCTCAGGATTTATTGAATAATAAAGACTTAGGAGTGAAGCCTAGATCAGAAGAAATGACACCTTCTTCCCTTTTTACAACAGATGCCATTATTACTGTGAAGAAATTGGAGTTATAGTATTCGCCAATATTAACAGAAATTAGAGCAATCTTCTATGATAATTAATTTGGCCTAAGTGGTAATTTAAATGCCCACTTAAGTGCATTAGAAAAAATCCAATGGTCATTGGTTTACCAAATAGTTCGATCGGGTAATTGTCTTCTAACTGTTTGGTCGATATTGATTTAAGCGTTTGA
>CAZDQR010000109.1:0-9841 GCA_964507315.1 uncultured Roseivirgaceae bacterium | reverse complement strand
TTGATTTGTTAATATAGTTCTAACGCTAAAAGTAACTAAAAAATTGAATACGTTTAAAAATAATGTAAGAAAATTATCATTTAGTTCATATATCCTTTCATTACTCCTCTATCAGAACTTCTAACAAAGTTTAATATTTCGTCTCTTTCTTTCGAAGGGCGTAGTTCAAGCTCTATTAAATCTAATGCTTTAGAATTATTTAATCCTTTTAGAAATAAATACCTATACACTTCTTGAATCTCATTTATTTTTTCAGATGTATAACCTCTTCTTCTTAAGCCAACAGAATTAATGCCGCTATAAGATAATGGTTCTCTTGCCGCTTTGGTAAAAGGAGGTACATCCTTTCTTACTAAAGAACCTCCGCCAATATAAGCGTGTATGCCTATTTTGGTAAATTGTTGAATGGCACAACTTCCTCCAAAAACAACATAATCATTTACAATTACATGTCCAGCAAATTGAGAAGCATTGCCTAAGATGCAATTATTGCCAATAATACAATCGTGGCCTAAATGCACATAAGCCATAATTAAACAATTGTCCCCAACCTGCGTTTTGTGCTTATCGGTTGTGCCTTTATTAATGGTAACACATTCTCTAATGGTGGTGTTATCGCCAATAATAACGACTGTTTCTTCGCCATTATATTTTAAATCCTGGGGAATGGCTGAAATAACTGCTCCAGGAAAAATTTTGCAATTTTTCCCAATTCGAGCTCCATCCATAATAGTTACATTGGACCCTATCCAAGTTCCTTCACCAATTTCAACATTTTTATCAATCGTAGAAAATGGTTCAATTACTACATTTCGAGCAATTTTTGCTTGAGGATGTATATATGCTAAGGGTTGATTCATATTATTTTAAGTTAACTAGGCGTCTTTTCTTACAATACTAGCAGTCATTGTTCCTTCACAAACTAGGTTTTTACCTACATAGGCTCGGCCATACATTTTTGCAATACCTCTTTTAATAGGATTTATTAGTTCACATTTCATTATCAGAGTATCACCTGGTAAAACCATTTTTCTAAACCTAAACCCATCTACTCCTAAAAAATACGTCCAATAGTTCTCGGGGTCATCTACGGTGTTAAGCACTAATATGCCTCCAATTTGAGCCATAGCTTCAATTTGTAAAACACCAGGCATTACTGGGTTATTAGGGAAGTGGCCTTGAAAAAAATTATCGTTAATAGTTACATTTTTAATTCCTGTAACTGTTTTATCATCAATCTGAATAATTTTATCAATTAGTAAAAATGGGTAACGATGCGGAAGTATGTTTGTTATTTCATTTATATCATAAACCGCAGGCATGTTTGGGTCGTACTTGGGCGCATTGTTACGGTTTTTAACCATCGCCTGCTTTAATTTCTTTGCAAACTCAACATTGGCTGCATGGCCAGGCCTTGCAGCTAAAATTTGTGCTTTTATAGGTTTGCCAACTAAAGCAAGGTCGCCTACAACATCTAGGAGTTTATGTCGTGCGGGTTCATTTTTATACCTTAATTCTACATTATTAAGGATTCCTTCTTCTTTAACTTCAACTTTTGGCTTATTAAAAAGTTCTGCTAAATGATCTAATTCATCCTCTTTAACCACTCTATCAACAACTACAATGGCATTATTTAAATCGCCTCCTTTAATGAGGTTATTGGCGTGAAGCATTTCTAATTCATGTAGAAAGCAGAAAGTTCTGCAAGAAGCTACATCTGTTTCAAACCTATTAATATCATTTAGCGAAGCATGTTGGCTGCCTAGAACGGGCGAATTATAATCAACCATCACTGTTAACCGATAGTCATCTAATGGTAATGCCGCCATTTCAACACCGCGTTCTTGATCGTTATAAAAAACACTTTCTGTGATCTCTAAAAAATCTCGAGCTGCATTTTGTTCTTCTAACCCGGCTATTTTTAATATTTCTATAAACTCAATAGAGCTGCCGTCCATAATAGGTGGCTCTGGGCCATCTAGTTTAATAAGGATGTTATCTATTTGTAAACCAACAATGGCTGCTAAGGTATGTTCTACTGTATTTATGCGTGCACCATTTTGCTCAATACTAGTTCCTCTCGAAACATCTACAACGTTATCTACATCTGCATCAACAATTGGTTGCCCTTCAATATCAATTCGTTGAAACTTAATTCCGTGATCAATTGGGGCTGGAGCAAAAGTCATGTGTGCATCAACTCCTGTATGGAGCCCAACACCAGATAAGGTAACTTCTTTTTTTATTGTATGCTGATTTAAGTACATCGGTTGTTATGAGTTTAAGCCTGCAAATTTAGCTTTTTTTCTCTAACTCACGGAGTCTTTTATTCATATCTGGCAAAGATTTAAAAACAGCATAAGAGCTTAGAAATTTTTTAATGTCATACCCGATATAACCAAAAAATGTTTGACCTTCTTTGGTTACTGTTTTAGGGATACCTGTTTTTGCTGCTACAGTAGTGTTATTGGCTATTTTAATATGACCAACCGTGGCAGATTGCCCTCCAAAAATGCAGTTATCTCCAATTTGAGTAGATCCAGAAATGCCAGATTGTGCTGCAATAACAGTGTTTTTTCCTATTGTTACATTATGAGCAATCTGGATTAAATTATCGAGTTTTGTGCCTTTGCCTATTTTTGTGGCACTGCCAGCAAATGTGGCGCAATCTATTACCGTATTTGCACCAATACTTACATTGTCTTCTAAAACAACATGCCCCATTTGTGGAATCGCTTTGTAGCTACTATCTTCTTGCGGAGCAAATCCAAAACCATCGCTACCTATTACCGCACCCGAATGAATCGTGCAATTATTTCCTACAACCGTATCTTTATACAGTTTTGCCCCTGCATAAATTAAGGTGTTATCACCAATGGTAGAGTTATCTCCGATATATGCATTCGGGTATATTTTTACATTTTCGCCAATGGTAACGTTATTTCCAATGTAAGAGAAAGCTCCTCTATAACCATCCTTGCCAACAATCGACTCTTTTCCTATAAAGCAGGGCTCTTCTATGCCAGATTTACTAAAAGTGATGGCTTTATGATATTCTTCGAGCAAGGCAGTGAAGCTTGCATAAGGGTCGTCCACCTTTATTAAAGTAGTAGTAATTGGGCTACTAGGCTTAAAGTCGTTAGCAACCATTACGGCTCCAGCTTTTGTAGAATAGATAAACTGTTCGTATTTAGGATTCGCTAAAAATGATAACTGATTACTTGTGGCATCTTCAATTTTGCCCAATCCATCGATCATTATTTCTTTATCGCCTTCTATTAGGCCTCCTAATAAACTTGCAATTTGATGTACGCTAAACTCCATTATATATTATTAATTATTGGGCAAAATTAGTTCTTTAGACCAGCATAAGTAATACTTTGTAACAACATTACTCATCGCTTTTATATTGGGTAAATCCGCTGTTTTTTCAATATCTACAACAGACCCATCTTTCTTTAATAATTGTATTTTTTGATTATGTGCCATATAGGCTTCATTAGAAATAGATCCTTCTACTAAGTGATAGGATATATCATCCTCAGAAACGCCCGCTTTTAATAGCTGTTGGGTAACTTCCTTTTTTAATTCTGTTAATGGCTCGTTGCTCAGCTTTATTTTGTAGAGTTTTCTATTGATAAGCGCGTTAGAAAGGTTTGCCAGTATTTTATCTTCCGCATTACACCAGCCCTTTATTGCTGCCCAAATGTCGTAATCATCTAATCTAATAAAATTAGATAGGATGGAGGAATCATTCTTTAGCTCTATTTCCGAAATTTGATTGGCTAAAAATAAGTTGAGGGGTTCTGTAACAAGCAATTCTTGCTTGTTGGCAAGCAAATACTTGGCTCTTAAAAGTATATTTTTAAGCATTGCATCTGCAGCAATACCTGTTTTATGCAAATAAACTTGCCAGTACATAAGCCTACGAGCGCTTAAGAAGTTTTCAACGCTATAAATTCCCTTTTCTTCTACTACAATTTTATCATCAACAATTTCAAATAGTTTAATAATCCTGTCAGAACCGATGCTTCCTTCCGAAACTCCGGTAAAAAAACTATCTCTCTTTAAATAATCAAGTCGATCAATATCTAGTTGGCTAGATACTAATTGATGAAAAAATGGACGGTGGTATTTATCTGTAAAAATGCTAATTGCTAATACCAGTTTATTATCAAACAGCGTGTTTAATTGCTGCATTACCATTAATGAAATGTCTTCGTGATTTACTTTATGTAATAAAGTGTGCTCTAAAGTGTGCGAAAATGGCCCGTGGCCTGTATCGTGCAATAAAATGGCAATAAGCGCTCCTTCGTATTCCTTATTAGAGATAGGATGCCCTTTTTCTCTAAGATTATCTAATGCTCTGCCCATTAAATGCATGGCGCCCAAAGCATGATGAAACCGTGTGTGATTAGCTCCTGGGTACACAAAATCTGCAAGCCCGGTTTGCTTAATACGCCTTAATCGCTGAAAATAAGGGGTTTCAATAATATCATAAATTAAGTCGCTCTGAATGCTAATAAACCCATAAATGGGGTCATTAAATATTTTTTTCTTGTTCAAGTAATACGCACATTAAGTAAAACAATAATAATCTTTCCTAAATGAAATATCTAATAGAATAGTTTGGCATAGATATGGTTAATCTTGATAACTTTACCCTATTAATAATTTTTTATGCAAAAATACAAAATACTCTGGGCTGATGATGAAATTGACTTACTTCGTCCGCATATTTTATTTCTAGAGAACAAAGGTTACGATGTAACGCCCGTAAATAGTGGCTCCGATGCTGTTGAAATTTGTGAAAACGAGTATTTTGACGTGGTTTTTTTAGATGAAAACATGCCTGGGATGACAGGCCTAGAAGCGCTTAAAGAAATTAAAAAAAGATTGCCGAACCTGCCTGTTGTAATGATCACCAAAAGTGAAGAGGAGTCGATCATGGAAGAGGCTATTGGTGGTCAAATATCGGATTATCTAATTAAGCCATTGAATCCCAATCAAATACTAATGTCTGTAAAAAAAATATTGGATAATAAACGTTTGGTGAGTGAGCATACCAATATGGGGTATCAGCAAGATTTTAGAGATATATCTATGGCTTTAAACGATTACCTAGATTTTGATGAATGGGCTGATGTGTATAAAAAAATCACCAATTGGGAATTGGCATTTGATAAACAAGCTGAAGCAGATATGCAAGAGGTGCTGGATACACAGAAAGTGGAGGCCAATAATTATTTTGCAAGCTATATTGTTGATAATTATGAAGATTGGATAGAGAACCCCGAAGAAGCTCCAATGCTTTCGCACGATATTATGCGTGAAAAAGTGTTTCCTGCATTGGGTAAAGGCAAGCCTGTATTCTTTTTAGTCATAGATAATTTACGCTATGATCAGTGGCTCATGCTTAAGCCAGCAATACTTGAGTATTTTAATATGCACGAAGAAAGTTCGTATTATTCTATTCTACCTACAACCACAGCTTATGCAAGAAATGCCATTTTTTCTGGTTTGATGCCACTAGATATGGCAAAAAAACACCCTGATTTATGGGTTGGTGAGAATGTGGATGGAGGAAAAAATAATAATGAGGCTCAATTTATACAAACGCAACTAGATCGAGAAGGACTTGATATTAAGTGGAATTACCAAAAGGTAATACATACAAATCAAGGAAAGAATTTGGCTGAGTCTATTCCTAGTTTAATGGGCAATGACCTAAATGTAATTGTTTATAATTTTGTTGATATGCTGTCGCACGCTCGCACAGATATGGCTATGATAAAAGAGTTAGCACCCGATGAATCTGCCTATCGATCGCTTACAAGCTCTTGGTTTAACCATTCTCCTTTATTAGATGCCTTAAAGCGTATAAGTAGTAAAGATGCGACCTTAATTATTACCACCGATCATGGAACAATGCGGGTAAAACGCCCTTTTAAAATTGTGGGAGATAAAAACACCAATACGAATTTGCGTTATAAACAAGGTAAAAACTTAAGTTACGATAGCAAAGATGTATTTATAGCTCGAAACCCTGAAAAGCTGAAATTACCTAAGACGAATGTATCCTCTTCGTATGTGTTTGCAACTAAAGATCAGTTTTTTGCCTACCCCAATAACTTTAATTACTACGTAAAATATTACCGAGATACTTTTCAACATGGAGGCGTATCCTTAGAAGAAATGATAATACCTATAATATCGTTAACTTCACGTAATGGACGATAAATTACGTGAGTCGTTGGATATAGTTTGCGATAGTGAAGGAGATTTGCCCAAAGTAACGGAGCAATTAATTGACTTTGCAGGAGAACTTAAAGTATGGCTTTTTGTGGGTGATTTGGGCGCAGGTAAAACCACGTTGATAAAGCAAGTTTGCAAGCAGTTGGGGCTTGAAGATGAAGTTTCTAGCCCAACCTTCTCCATTATAAATGAATATTTGGCAGGAAGTAAAACACTCTATCATTTCGATTTTTATCGCTTAAATAGCATCGAAGAGGCCGTTCAAATTGGTGTAATTGAATATTTTGATTCAGGTAATTATTGTTTTATTGAGTGGCCTCAAAAAGTGGAGCAAATATTACCAGAGGAATTTATGTTAATTCAAATTACAGGTGAAAAAAGTGGTAAACGAGAAATTAAGGTGAAAAAATATGAGTAAGAAATCAGGCTTTGAGCAGCTAGCTAGAGAAACTAGTTTATACCCCAAAGAGCAATTAGCTCGAATTTCTGAAAAGCCAAATGATTTATTTATCGGGCTCCCTAAGGAAGTTTCTTTGCAAGAAAATAGGATTAGCCTCACGCCAGATGCCGTTGGTGTACTAGTTGCCAATGGGCATAAGGTTTGGGTTGAGCGAGGCGCTGGGGTTAAAGCAAACTTTACAGATCAGTCTTTTAGCGAAGCAGGTGCCACTATTGTAGAAAGCAGGGAAGAAGTATATCAAGCTAATATTATCTTAAAAATAGAGCCTCCTACTCTAGATGAAATAGAATTATTCAAACCCAATCAAATTATTTTTTCAGCTTTGCAAATGGCAACTCGTAACGATGAGTATTTTAGGAAGTTGTCGGCTAAAAAAGTAATTGCCATTGCTTACGAAATGGTGGAGGATAAGGTAGGTGGCAGGCCAATTGTAAGGGCAATGAGCGAAATTGCAGGTAATACGGTAATGCAAATAGCAGCAGAATACCTCACCACTACTAATAATGGATTGGGTGTAATTTTAGGAGGTATTACAGGTGTTCCACCCACCAAAGTAGTTATTTTAGGAGCAGGTACGGTAGCAGAATATGCAGCTCGGGCGGCATCGGGCCTTGGTGCTGAAATAATGATTTTAGATAATCATATTTACAAATTGCGAAGGATTAAGCATACCTTGAACTTTCAGGTATTTACGAGCACCTTAGATTCTTCGCACTTGGCTGAAGTACTAAAAGATGCTGACGTAGTTATTGGTGCTTTACGACCCGAAGGAGGAGGCAACAAGGTAGTAGTTACAGAAGAAATGGTGCAGTCAATGAAAAAGGGATCCGTCATTATCGATCTTAGTATTGACCATGGCGGATGTGTAGAAACCTCTGAAATTACTACACACGAGCTTCCTGTAATTGAAAAATATGGTGTAATTCATTATGGCGTGCCAAATATTACTTCTAGAGTAGCCCGAACGGCCTCTTATGTGTTAAGCAATATTTTTACGCCCACTTTACTCCGGTCTGCCGAAGAAGGCAGTTTAGAAGATATGATTTATAATCACAGGTGGTTTTTAAATGGAGTATATTCCTATAAAGGCGGGATTACTAACAGGTATATTGCCAATAAGTATAATCTGGTTTTTAAGGACTTATCCTTATTAATGGCTGCTAGAATGTAATTATGGAGGTAAAACCCAAAGTGATATTTAGAAAAATTGCTACAATGCCTATTTTGTTTTACCAGTATGCAATTTCCCCAATATTGCCTTCATCGTGCCGATATCACCCTACTTGTTCGGAGTATAGTAAGCAAGCATTATTAAAACACGGTATAATAAAAGGCGGTAAACTCGCAGCTAAACGCATTGCTAGTTGTCATCCTTGGGGTGGTAGTGGCTATGATCCTGTTCCTTAGTTAATCATTGTCTGACGTAAGATCAGACAATCTTTCTTGGTTAACCAACCAAGGTAGGGCGGTAGCCCCACGAGATTACCCAGTCTTACGCTGGGTAATGACGCATGAATTAAGCTTTATGTTTTAAGAAACTAATTTTTTATTCTTCATACTATAAACAATCATTGCAATACCTGCTAGTACAAATGGGATACTCAGCCATTGGCCCATATTTAAGACCATTCCATCTTCAAAGGCTACTTGGTTTTCTTTAGTAAACTCATAAGAGAATCTAAGAATAAACATAATGGTCATTAAAAGGCCAAAAATTAAACCTGGGGGTGTCTTTATTTTTCCTCTATTCCACACTGAAAATAAGAGTAAGAATATTAAAAAACTTGAAATTGATTCGTATAGCTGGGACGGTTGGCGTGCAACACCAAATGTGCTTATCGAAGCAATATATTGTCCTTTTTGTTGAACTAAGCTATATGCCAGTGGATGTTCTAAGGGTTCATAAAAGTGCTGTGATTCACGCGCAAATACACGGTTTATTCCTGAGTTTAGGAAAGACTCGACACTCTTTTCTTCAAAAGGCTTTTTCTTAAAAGTAATGTTTACAATAACGGGTACACGGCCATCTGATATTGTTCTACTCTCATCTTTCTGATATTCAACTTCCTCAATCCAGCCTGTACCATTTGGGTCGTAAGTAAGTGCATTTGTCGCTTCTCTGGCAAAAACAACACCCCAATCTGCATTAGTTGGTTTACCAATAATTTCTGAGTTAGTAAAATTACCAAATCGAATAAGCGCTCCTGTAAGTGCAACAACGATAGCAACTCTATCCAATATTTGAGGGTAAGAATAACCCCTATTAAATTTGATAAAGAATAATTTTTTAAGAGAACCCTCTTGAATATTAAAACGATATTTAGAAAATAGCCATAAAGAAAAGAATATACCCAATCCTCCTCCATGGCTTGCAAGCCCGCCTTCTCTTAAGTTAAGAATTCGCAATGGATTAGATAAGTAATCCATTGGTTGATAGAATAATACGTGGCCTAATCTTGCACCTACAATGGTGGCAATTATCATGTAAATGGTTACACTCTCCACATATTTTTCAGCAATTTTTTGCTTTTCTAATTCCGAACCCGCTTCTTTTTTGTGGATGTAAAACATTACTTGCTGACTTAGTAAAAAGCCAATTGCAAAGAATAAGCCGTACCAACGAATTGGAAATTCGCCCAAGCCGATCCCTGTGAGGTTGATGGTAAAAAAAGTTGGATCAAAATTCCAGATAATGAAGCTAAGTGTGTTCATAATATAATTTTGCTCAAATATATAATTAGAATTTAAGGCTACAAAAAAGCACTATGCCTTATGTGCTATTAATTTTAGTTTGGTTAACTCCTTTTCAAATCCATTAGATAATATTGGGAACCTAAACCACGACCTTGGGTCGATATTATAATCATCTAAATGAAATGAAGGAGCGGTTCTCTCTCGTTTCCACTGGTTTCTGCTCCAAAGGCTAAAAAACTTAATAATATAGTTAGCAAGTAATTTTTCTTCCATATTTTCTTTAAGTATTTTAAATATTTCAGACGGTTTTTTCTTCTCCATTACAAATAGCCGCTCAATTTGCTGAAGAGTGTCGTAGGGCATTAAATCATCTTCATCTGTTTGCGTATTTTCTGTTGGTCTTAATTCTGCGGTTGGTGTTAATTTATTTAC
>CAZDQR010000108.1:0-9958 GCA_964507315.1 uncultured Roseivirgaceae bacterium | reverse complement strand
AGCCCAATAATGAAATACGTGTTGATAGAGGTGATGAGAAATTTTTTTTAGCTCCTTTATCAGTTAAGAAAATACCGATGGTTGGCACTAAAACATACCAAACGCTCTGCGACTTTGGCATGAAACGGATTCAAAACATCCAGGAAATGCCATCTAAAATGATGGGCAATGTGTTTGGTAAAAATGGACTTACCATTTGGAAAAAAGCTAATGGCATTGATAATTCTCCTGTGGTGGCCTATACGGAACGCAAGTCTATTTCTACGGAGCGTACTTTTAATAAAGACACCACAGATGTGGTCAAGCTAGAAAGCATTATAACGGCCATGGCCGAAAACCTGATTTTTCAGTTACGAAGGGGAAATAAACTCACGTCTAATGTGGCAGTTAAAATTCGTTATTCCGATTTTAAAACCTTCACACTTCAACATCGCATAGGATATAGTGCCTCAGATCATACCGTAATTCCAATTGTACTTAGCCTATATAAGCGACTGTATAATAGGCGGTTATTGGTTCGGTTAATAGGAGTTAAGTTTAGCCATTTAGTAGAAGGAGGTCATCAAATTAATTTGTTTGAAGATACAGGAGAGATGATGAGCCTCTATGCCGAGATGGATAAAATGCGTATAAAATATGGTGATCGAGCCGTGGTGCGTGCTTCTGGGTTTGGGGTTAAAAGCATAAGTCGCTTTAATCCTTTTAGTGGCGAACCGCCACCTTTATTGCCCAACAGGAGACAGTAATAGAAAATTTTGATTAAACCTTTGCTGTCGCTAACTCCATTTTATACAAATGCTCATCAATAAGCATTGGCGACCAATCTTCGGTACCGTGTACATACAGCGTGTTATTATCCTTATCCTTCAGCTTTCCGTATTTTAAATAGCTTTCCCATATATAATCCATATACCAATCAGGTTCCACCCCCCAGCGTTTGTCTTCCCTTCTACGTTTATAAAACACTGTTTTAGGCACGTTAATAAATATGCGTTTATCAAATAATTGATTGAGGTCTTCGGAGTAAAAAATTAAAATTCCTTCAGTAATCACAATATCATAAGCACAAATAGCTTCTTCTAATGTATGTTTAATGCGCTCAAAATCAACTGAAATAGGGTGTTCCCAATCGGTATGGTCTCTAACTTTAGGAATATCGGCCTCGTCCTTTACAAACTCATCCATTTCTATTAAAAATGTGCTTTTGTTTGGGTATAGCGATTTAATATAATTGGAGAGGCTTGTTTTTCCTGCTCTGCTCGCACCACCAATGCCTATTGATAAACCTTTCATTATAAATGTGAAATAAGAAAAAAGAAATGTAAAATCATAATTTTCAATGTACTAATTGAATATTATAAATTGAAAGTCATTTATTCATTGGTTTGTTCTAAAATAGCAAATAGCTTATCTAAATCAGGTGTAATTATAATTTCGATTCTACGGTTTTGGGCTTTATGTGCTGGAGTATCGTTGGTGGCCACTGGCAAATTTTGACCTCTACCAGCTGGAGTAAGTGCAATTGGGTTAACACCTGCTTTTACTAAAATTTTAACAATAGAAGTTGCTCTTAATACGCTTAAATCCCAGTTATCTTGCAGGTATTTCGATTTCCCAGAAATAGGTACATTATCGGTATGGCCTTCAATTAATATATGAATATCGGGTGTATTTTCTAATACGCTTGCCAACTGCTCTAGTGCTTTAACACCTTTAGGATCAACTTGTATACTGCTAGATTTAAATAATAACTGTTCGGATAATGAAACGTAAATTTTGCCATTTTTCTGCTCAATGGTTAAATCATTCTCTCCAAAATCTAATAGGGCAGAGCTCAAATTCCCTTTAAGTGCCTTAATTGCTTGTTGCGATTCGTTTACAATTCGTTCTAGCTCAGCAACTTTGGCTTCTCTTAGCAAAAGGCTATCTTCTAATGTTTTTGCATTAAAGGTGGCTTCATCTAATGTTTCTTGCATGGCAAGCAAGCGTTCGTGCTGCTCTTTCATATCGCGTGTCATTCGACCACTATTATTAAGTGCATTATTATAATAAGTTTGTAACTTATCTTGTTCGGCTTGTAGATTTTCTAAGTTCGAAGTGGTTTTAGCTAATTCTTTTTCAGTTGCTTCTTTATTATGTGTTGTTGTTTCTAGGGCAGCCTGCAAACTATCTTTTGCAAATGATAAGTTTGTTATTTCTGTTTGCAAATCCAATAAATCAGCTTCCATCTTTACTTTTTCAGCTAATAATTCATCGAATTGCTTTTTAGGCACCACACAACTAATAGAGACGGATAATAGAACTGCAAAAATGACAAGATTTCTCATATAAAGACTGTTTTAAATAGAACGACAAATATAGAAAGCTGCGTGGTTATTAATCTTAGACGAAACATTTTTTTTGACTTAACTTCTAGGCCTAAATTTCCAACTCACAACTTCTTCGCCTACTTTTGTACCAAACATTATACCAATGATAAAATCGATCTTTATTTCTTCTGCTGAGCCTTATTCGGGTAAGTCTTTGATTACGCTTGGCGTATATGAAACTATTTTACGAAAAACTCCCAAGGTCGCTTTTTTTAAGCCCATTATTAGAGATCAAGTAGAAGGTAGTAAGGATAAAAATATTGAATTGATTTGCTCTCGTTATAATTTGCCTCAATCTTATGGCGAGTCGTTTGCCTATTACCGTAAGGATGCCCAAAAGCTTATTGGCAAAGGAAATATTGATGAATTTGTAGAAACGATTCTCTTAAAATATAAGGCATTAGAAGAGAAAAATGATTTTGTTATTGTTGAAGGATCAGATTATGTAGGAGAGGGTTCCTATTTTGAATTTGACATTAATGCATTGGTAGCCAAGAATTTAGGACTTCCTGTTTTAATTATTGGTCAAGGGCTTGGACGAACGCTCGATGAAATTCTAAATCCATTAACAATGGCCATCGAAACCTTTCATCATCAGGATACTAAAATTTTAGGCGTAATTATTAATCGCGTAATGAAAGGACGCAAAAAGGAGCTTCTTAACGAGATGAAAGCTCAGCTGCCTGCTATATCCGGTTTTCATTCAGTAGTCCCAGTAGATCCTATCTTAAGCAGTCCAACATTGCGAGAAGTGGCAGATCAGCTAGGTGCTCACGTACTGTTTGGCAAAGATAATCTTGATAATTTGGCTACCTCATTTCAATCAGTGGCCATGCAGCTGAACAACTATCTTAAAATGATGAAAGATGGCAGTGTAGCTATTACCCCGGGTGATAGGGTTGATATTTTAATGGGAGCCTTACAGGCAAATCGATCGCAGAACTTCCCTAGTATATCAGGGATGGTGCTTACCGGTGGTTTTGATCCTCCCAAAGAAGTATTTAAATTATTAGAAGGCCTGCCTAATTTGTTTCCGATTTTATCGGTAAAAGATTTTACATTCCAAACCTCTGTAAATGCGGGTAATATTAGCTCATCTATCACTAACTCAAGCGATAGAAAAATTAACATTGCCTTAGAATTATTTGATAAACATGTTGATTTAAAGGCCTTTGAAGAACGAGTGGTAAGTACTCAAGCAGCGGGAATGACGCCTAAAATGTTTATCTATCAATTGCAAAAGTTAGCCGCCAGCAATCGTAAATGCGTAGTTTTACCCGAAGGTGAAGATGATAGAATTTTGCAAGCCATTGAAATTTTGCAGAAAAAGGATGTAGTGGACATGATTGTGTTGGGTAATGTTGAAGAAATCAAGAACCGAGCTAAAACACTTGGCCTTATCATTGATTTTGATAAAACCCCCATCATTGACCCAGATAATACAAAGAAAAGCAAAGGCTATGCAGAGGAGCTCTTCAAGCTTAGAAAGGAAAAAGGTGTTTCGTTAGAAATGGCGACCGATTTAATGCACGATGTATCGTACTTCGGTACTATGATGGTGCACAAAGGGGAGGCAGATGGTATGGTTTCAGGAGCTGCTCATACAACTCAGCATACCATCCGACCTGCTTTACAGTTTATTAAAACAAAGCCTGGTTATAAAGTAGTTTCATCGGTTTTCTTTATGCTCTTAGATGATAGAGTGGTGGCTTATGGTGATTGTGCGGTTAATCCCAACCCTACAGCTGAAGAGTTGGCTGAGATTGCGATTTCATCGGCAGAAACGACCTTGCGATTTGGAATAGAACCTAAAGTGGCGTTACTATCTTATTCATCAGGAGACTCTGGTAAAGGAGAGGAAGTGGAGAAAGTACGGAGTGCAACGCAACTATTTAAGGAAAAAGCTCCTCAATTTAAGGTGGAAGGACCTATTCAGTACGATGCTGCCGTTGATGTGGCTGTTGGTTTAAAGAAATTACCAAATTCAGAAGTAGCTGGACAGGCTACAGTACTTGTTTTTCCTGATTTAAATACCGGTAATAACACCTATAAGGCTGTGCAACGAGAGACAGGAGCTATTGCCATTGGGCCTGTATTGCAAGGGTTGAATAAGCCTGTAAACGATTTAAGTAGAGGTTGTTTGGTAGAAGATATCGTAAATACGGTTATCATAACTGCCATTCAAGCACAGGAAGGGTAAAATGAGTTAATAGTAATTAAGATAATGGTTAATGGGGGCTTGCCCTGTATCGACCAATAACTATTAACCAATACCCAATAACAAAATAGCAATGAAAGTACTCGTAATAAATACAGGAAGCTCTTCTATTAAATACCAATTATTTCAAATGCCTTCGGGCAAGGTACTTTGTGCTGGCTTATTAGAACGTGTGGGTGAAAAAGAGGGTGTTCTTACACATATCACCAACCCTGATACAACCAGCGAAGTAAAACACAGAGAAGATAAAGCAATACAAGACCATTCTATTGGAATGGAACGGATTGCTGCATTATTAGTTGATGCTAAATTGGGTGTTCTAAGTTCTGCCAATGATGTTAATTTAGTTGGGCACCGGGTGGTGCACGGAGGAGAAGATTTTTCAAGCACTTGTGAGATTACTCAAGAGGTAAAAAATAAGATTAACGAATTGGCGCCATTGGCTCCCTTGCATAATCCGGCTAATTTAATTGGCATACAAGTAGCTGAAAAAATCTTTACCAAAGCCAAGCAAGTGGCGGTTTTTGACACGTCTTTTCACCACTCAATGCCTGCACAAGCGTACCGCTATGCTATTCCTACTAAATTATATACGGAGCACGGAGTGCGGGTATATGGCTTTCACGGCACATCACATAAATTTGTGGCCGACCGATGTGCCAGTTTAATGGAGAAACCCTTATCAGGGTTAAACGCCATAACTATTCACCTTGGTAATGGGGCAAGTATGGCCGCAATTAAAAATGGCAAAAGCATTGATACAACTTTGGGGCTAACACCCTTACCAGGTTTGGTGATGGGCACTCGAAGTGGAGATATCGATCCTGGAGTAATATTTTACTTAAATGAGACTCTTAATTATAGCCTAAGCGAGATTAAAAACCTCCTTAACAAAGAGAGTGGACTTAAAGGTTTAGCTGGGGATAATGATATGCGTGGAGTAACCGAACGTGCGGAACAAGGTGATAAAGAAGCTAATTTGGCTATAGCGGTTTACACCTATCGGATTAAAAAATATATTGGAGCTTATATGGCAGCCATCGGAACAAAATTGGATGCCATTATTTTTACTGCAGGAGTAGGAGAGAACAGTGCTATTATTAGGTCAATGTCTGTAGATGGCCTAGCACATCTAGGGGTTGAACTAGACCAAAGGCTGAACAAATCCAGAGGTGGCGAGCGAAAAATATCAACTAGTTCTTCTTCTATTGACGTTTGGGTAATTCCTACCAATGAGGAACTGGAAATCGCAAGACAAGCGTTTGAATTATAAGCTAATTAGCTTAGATAGCATTATTTTACTAGCAAGTCTCAACCTCCACAAATTAGAAAATGTCAGAAAATAAAGACCATAAATTAGTCTCATTATCTTATCTTATTTTACTTTTTTCAAAAGTAGGAAGCATCTCTTTTGGGGGGTTTATGGCATTAGTTGCTGTATTGAAAAAAGAAGTAGTTGATAAAGACAAAAATCTTAAAGACCATGTACTGCTGGATGGAATAAGTTTAGCCTCTTTACTGCCTGGGCCCGTGGCTGTAAACGTTGTTGGCTATGTTGGCAATTATTTGAGAGGATTCTGGGGAGCAATTATGTCTATGGCTGCGGTAATTTTTCCTAGTTTTATTTTGGTACTGGGGTTCTCTATATTCTATTTCAAATTTGGATCAGTAGATACTTTTCAAGCCGTTGTAGGCTATTTAATTCCCGCAATTATCATTATCATACTAACAGTAGGCATTAATATGAGCCGTAAGCAATTGAAAACTTGGCCTCAATTTGTAATTGGGTTAATTTCAATTATTCTGTTTCAATGGATTGGAGGAATTATGATAACAGTAGGGGTCATTTTTGCAGGAGGTTTATTGGGGTATTTTTTATATTATAAAAAGAGCGAAAATAGCTCGGTAACTACTACACTAAAAATTGGATTACCAAAAGAATTATTAGTAGGCATTAGCAGTATTCTATTGCTATTAGGGGGTTGCTTTGTGCTTATGTACACATTTGGTGGTGAGGCATATTTTAAAGTTAACTCACAACTGTTTTTAACCTTTAGCAGTATGAGCCTTTCTTTATTTGGTGGAGGATATGTATTTATTCCTATCATACAAGAAACGGTTGTAAATCAATTGCATTGGCTTACATCAAGTGAGTTTAATACCGCAATTGCTATTAGCCAAATTACCCCAGGACCAATTCTTATTAGTGCTACTTTTATTGGCTATAAAGTTGCTGGCGTTATTGGAGCTATAACTGCCACAATTGGCATCTTTTTACCATCAGGTTTAGTTATGATAGCCCTAAGCGGCTATTTAAAACAAATTAGTGGATCTCAGCAATTAAAGGCTATTTTTAAGGGCTTGAGACCAGCTATAATCGGGCTTATTTTTTCTGCTGGCATTACTATTTTTAGGCAGTCGAACCTAAACGTTACTTTTTTAATCATATTTGCAATCACTTTTATATTGGCATTGAAATACAAACTTTCAACCATTTGGGTTATGCTAATATCAATAGGGTTAGGCATACTGGCAGAATTTATAATATGAAGCATAAGACATATACTCCAATTCAAATTATTGGCACTCAGCGTTCTGGGTCAAACCTATTGAGGTTAATGCTGAATGAGTTACCAGAGGTAGTTGCGCCTCATCCACCTCATATTTTAAAAACATTTATGCCTCTAATATCTAAGTACCCTAACTTAGCCATAGATGACAATTTTCGACAATTAATAGAGGATGTTTGCCGGTTGATAGAAACGAATCCCGTTGTTTGGGATCATGTTGTTTTTGATAGAAACCGAGTCTTTTCATTATGTGAAAAACGTACGTTAGTCGAGGTTTTTAAGGTAGTTTATGAATTAATGGCCGAGGCCAACGGTGCTAGTTATTGGTGTTGCAAAAGTATGGCTAATGTTAACTTTGCAGAGCAAATTGAAGAAGGGAACCTTCGCCCATACTATATTCATTTGGTGCGTGACGGCCGAGATGTAGCCACTTCCTTTAAAAAAGTGGCAGTAGGAGATAAGCATATTTATAGTTTAAGTACCAATTGGAATAAGCAGCAAAAAAAATCTGAAGCTTGCAAGCAAAAAGTGAGAGCAGAGAGGGCAATTACTGTACGTTACGAAGACTTAATTCACTCACCAGAAGAAACAATGAAAAGAGTATGCGAGTTTCTTGGGGTAACATTTACTTCCCAAATATTTGATTATTATAATTCCGAAGAGTCTAAACATACTGCTGCATCAGGCTTTATGTGGTCTAATGTAACTAGTCCAATCATTAAGAATAATACTCAAAAGTATAAGAAAGCTCTTACTGCTAAAGAAATTCAATTATTTGATTTTGTTGCTGGTGAATCCTTATTGAGATATGGGTATGAAGTTGACGAGAGGCCAACAATTATTGAACTAGATCAATCTACAATAAATGAATTTGAATTAGAAAACGATCGATTAATAAAACAAATAAAATCCGAAGTCTATCTGAAAGTTGACATTTCAAAAAGGAAAGAGCAAGAAATTTTTATTGAATCTGTAAAATCAAGGTTAAGCCATCAAAATGCACTAGAAGCTAACGTTTTATAAGTTTTAGCACCATTAGTTTGCGTAGGGGAGAGTAATACAATCAAAGGCCTAAAGTGATGATTAATCGGGTAGGCTAATATTTTAAAAGCATTCTCTCCGATCTATATAAAATATCGGCATGCCCCCAGCCAGATTTTCCTCCAGTATTTAGGTCTTTCATATAAATTGTAGCTTCAAAAACCTCTGTATTATTTGCGGTAGAGATTTCGATTACTTTAGCAGAATGTGTTGTGCTACGGTTTAGAAACCCTGAAGACATTAATATATTACCAGTGTTGGGTAAATAATCCACATCACTAACAATAGACGAAAATAAACCGTTGCCACGCTTCTTTCCATATTGCCATACTTGTTCAAAGGTCATGTTTTCTTCATTTACCTTATATTCTACAGCTCTAGAGTAATTATTCTCATTATTATAATTTCTAAATGTACCATTATCGAAAATTATAATGTTGCCATTAGGTAATAGGTCAGGTGCGTGCGATCCCCAAGGGAAATCAAAATCTTCGGCACTCGCATTTCCTATTTGAATATCATTAGAATAAGCTTCCCCTTTGTTGTCAACAGCAGTTAATAAAAATGGCTTATTATCAAACCCTTTGCCGTCTCTGCCTGACTTACCCCAATGCTGCTTTGGAGATATTATCCATTTAAGTTCATCGTTCCAAGATATTTTTATTAAGCCTTGGTTTCTTCCAGAAACTATAATAGTGCTATCACTAGGATCAAACTCCAGAGCATTCATGTGCAACCAATCTCCTTTTCTAAAAAAAGTATGGTCATCTCTCGTTACGTCTAAGTTCTTAGCAAGATCCCATTCCTTCATTATTTTGTTTTGCTTCCTGCTGTAGTATATCATAAAATCGTTATCAGATTGAATGGTTTCTCCTTCAATATTTATAAACGCATCTCGTTTGCCAACAGCTATCAATAAGTCTTCGCTAGGTAACTCCAGTACTTCATTATGCATTCCGTAATTATGGCTTATCTCATTCTTTTTCAATAACTTACCGAGCATATCAAATTCGTAAATGGTATGTCTGCCAACCACCAAAATATTTCCATCCTTCATTCTTTGAAATGGACTTACCATGGCTCCATGAAAGCTTAAGTCTAAGTACCAGCGTACGATGCCTTTATCATCAAATATTATGGGTACAGATCGAATTTTTCCAAAATTTGCAAAATGTATATCGAGTGCATGGAGCCCATCTTCCATTTTTGTTCGATCGAGCTTGTTTATTTTAATAGAAGGGAAATAAGCAGGTAATACGCCTGTTTGAATATTTACAATTTCAACGATTTGGCCTCCTTCATAGTCTAGTGTAACTTCTACTTCATTTAGAGTATTAGGATAGAGGCCAACTACTGGTATAAAAAGGTTTTTGCCAAGAGTTTTAAATACCTGCCCAACTGGGTCATTACCAAGAACCTTAATTGTGGCTTTGCATGGCTTATTTGTTTTAATCTTTAGTAGTGCAGTAAGTAGGGGCTATCTTGTTCGGATTTAAAGTTGATTCTATCGCATAATCAAGATCAGGGTTACTGCAACTATTAAATAATAAGGATAAAAGGAGTATGTAAATTATTGATCTCATAAGTGAAGGCATAGTAAACATGTATTTTAAGTTAATGCTGAGTTGATATTAGTAAGTTCAATGATAAAATTAAAAATGTTAGGATAATATCTGTGTTTTCTTGAAATTTTTATTTAAAAATCTATAGAGATAGTCATTTAGGCACATACTAATTTAGAGTGTTCAATATTCTCAGCG
>CAZDQR010000107.1:0-9984 GCA_964507315.1 uncultured Roseivirgaceae bacterium | reverse complement strand
GAACAAGGCTAAATAAAACGGCAACTGGCGTTGAATTTGTACTAGATAACTCTGCTATTGCTCATGAAAAAAGCAAACTTTCTACATGGCACATACAGGCTAAAGCTATACCAATGCTTGCATTTGGCAGTAAAAAAAGAGATGGCTGGAGATTATGGAATAATATTGATAAAGGAGTTAGGTTTGGAATTGGCCCCTATGCAGGTTACAGAATTTGGAGCCGAGCTAAATATAAGTACCGAATAGATGGAGACAAGAATAAGGATAAAGTCAAAAGCAATTTTCTCTTAAACGACATTAGGTATGGTGTGAGAGGGCAGTTTGGCATAAAAGGGATTGACTTTTTTGTTGAGTATGATTTAAACGAAATGTTTCAAGAAAATTCAGGAGCACCTGCTCTGCAAAGAATTCAATTTGGTATAACACTGTAAGAAGCAATTAGTTCATGTAAAAAAAACCTCCTGAATATTAATTATTCAGGAGGTTTTTTTATTACCGTTTGAGTAATTGATTAGATGCGATTTGGAATAGTTTAAAATAAAATTCTAATTTGCGCAAGAACTAACCAATCGAAACGCCTGTTGTATAAAGTAAACAGCGTTACAAAAAGACTAACCAAATGAATAAATTACTTAAAACAATAATAATTGCTGTGGTAGGGCTAGGTGCAATAGCTTTTGCAGCCTCTTATTTTATTAAAAAAGAGACGAAGAAAAACAGCCCTCAAGACACCGTTGAATATACCAAAGATGATTTAACTATTAGAATGGTGTATTGCCAACCCTACAAAAAAGGCCGCGTTATTTTTGGCAGTGCTAGTGATAAAGCGCTTCAGCCCTACGGGCAATATTGGAGACTAGGTGCAAATGAAGCCACAACTATTGAGTTTAATCAAGATTTAAGCTTTGGTGGCAAAAAAATAATTAAAGGGGTATATTCTATTTATGCTGTACCAGCAAAAGACACTTGGAAATTTGGCTTTAACAAAGATAGTAACAGATGGGGTGCAAGCGAACCAGATTATGATAAAGATGTGTTAATTATTGATGCACCTATAAACTACAGCAACGAAACCTTAGAGCAGTTTACGATTTCTATAAATAATAGTGAGATTATATTTAAATGGGATACATCTGTTGTAAAACTACCGTACACCAAATAAATTCGCCTACATAAAAAAACCACTCCGAAAGTTTTCGGAGTGGTTTTTTTTATGCGCAAATATTTAATCAATCGATACTCAAAAGCTCTACTTCAAATACTAAAGCCGAATTAGGTCCAATATCTGCACCAGCTCCTCTATCGCCATAGGCTAGATCACTTGGTATAAACAGTTTCCATTTAGCCCCAACAGGCATTAATTGCAAACCTTCTGTCCACCCTTTAATTACACCATTTACAGGAAACGATGCAGGCTCACCTCTTTGTACCGAGCTATCAAACACATTACCATCAATAGTTGTTCCGTGGTAGTGGGTAGTTACATTACTGCTTAAAGTTGGCTTTTCGCCAGCACCTTCTGCCATTACTGTATATTGCAATCCACTAGGTAAGGTAATTACATCTTTGTTAGATTTATTCTCAGCCAAAAATGCTTCACCATCTTCTTTATTGCTGCCTTCTTTTTCCTTTTGCAGCCCAGCAAAATATGTATTTAAAGTTTCAACAACTTCCTCATTACCAATTTTGGTCGATTTTCCTGTAAAAACAGCATCTACTGCTTCTGAAAATTCTTTAATATCTAATCCTTTTAATCCTTGCGATTGCAAGTTTCGAGCAATGCTTACACCTAAGCTATAGCTTACTTTCGATAATTCTTCTGACATTATTTTATTTGTTAAAAATCAAGTCGCAAAACTAATGAATCTTACCTTCCTAATCCTTAGTACCAAGTACTCCATTAAATACGGAAGTAGTGATAGATAAGATAATACTAAAAAGAAAAGCCCACCAGAAACCATCTACATGAAAACCTGATACAAGCCAATCGGCTAAAAGTATATTAATCGCATTAATTACTAATAGAAAAAACCCGAGTGTTAATACCGAAATTGGTAAGGTAAGAAACACCAAAACTGGTTTTATAAGTACATTAATTAAAGCCAAGGCTAAAGCTACCCAAATTCCGGTTCCAAACCCACCAACAGAAACTCCTGGCAACAGCCACTCTGCAACCATTACGGCAAAGGCTGATACTAATATTTGTGCAACAAATTTCATATTGATACTAATTTTGGTACTAAGCAATAAATAAACCACCTATAGATACATACAGCAAGTTTATTGTCGGGATGACAGGATTTGAACCTGCGGCCTCTCCGTCCCTAACGGAGTGCGCTAACCGGACTGCGCCACATCCCGAGGTTATATTCAACGAGTGCAAAAGTCTATAAAAAATATGCTTCTTACAATAGGTGTGGCAAAGCAAATTTTAACATAGGTAAAATACCTAATTTATCAATATAGGTATTGCTACGTATAAAAGACAATCGCTGCCTCCCCAATTTTGTTGTATAAATAGTTTTAGAGAGAGCACGATGATAATGGCAGCAATTAATAATATCCAGAAAGAAAGTAGTTATTACACTTCTGAAATAATAGTAAATTCAAATGGCCGAGTACTTAATGCAGATAAAGAATTTTGCGAGATAGTAAATTGCAAAAGCCCTAATGGCATCACAAATTCTATATTACTAGATTTTGTTGCAGATAACAATAAAAAAGCTGTCGTTAATGCGTTTATAGACACATTTTACGGACACCAACAAGGTAAGCTATTCGAAGTTAAAATGCTTAGTACTCAGGGAGTAGAGATTGATGTTACTTTTAATTTTTTCCCAATTAAATCCTCCAATGGTGAAAAATCCACTTTACTTATTCGAAAAAAAATATTTTAATAAACAATTCTACTTTATATAAATTACTCCTACTCCCTTCTCATTATCAGGATTAGAATTCTTCATTATTAACACCTTATGCTATAAATTTCAATTTTATAGCTTGTTTTTGATCAACACTCTTTAATTTCGCAGACTGTATGGCTATAGATATTAGAAGTATCTATTCATATTTTAAACCGCTGTAATAATAGTTTTATAAACTACTTTTTGTTTGCAAAAAAACCTATGTTGATAAGAACTTCGAATTCATTTATAGCCAATACAAGCTTTAGCCTTTTTTCTGAACCTAAATTAATATCTTAGAATGAGACAACTTAAGATCACGCAAAATATTACTAACCGCGAAAACCAATCGTTAGAAAAGTATTTTCAGGATGTTAACAAAATTGAAATGATTACTTCTGAAGAAGAAGTAGTGTTAGCACAAAGAATACAAGATGGTGACGAAGCGGCATTAGAAAAATTAGTAAAAGCTAATTTGCGTTTTGTAGTTTCAGTAGCTAAGCAATATCAAAATAAAAGCTTAACTCTAAATGACCTAATTAATGAAGGGAATTTAGGCTTAATTAAAGCAGCTCAAAAATTTGACCACACACGTGGATTTAAGTTTATATCTTATGCAGTTTGGTGGATTCGCCAATCAATTATGCAAGCCTTGGCGGAGCACTCTCGTTTGGTGCGTATCCCTTTAAATAAGGTTGGTAGCTTAAATAAAATCAATAAGGCAATGGCCGAGTTGGAGCAAAAATATAACCGTGCACCTACAGATCAAGAACTTGCAGAAATCCTAGAAATGGATGACAAGGAGCTTAAAGGCACCATGAGTGCTCGAACAAGACACGTATCTGTTGATGCTCCCTTTGCCGATGGCGAGAGCAACTCTTTACTTGATGTACTAGAAGATAAAGGTATTAGTAAAACTGATGGTGACCTTGAATATACAAACTCGTTGCAAATAGAAACCCAGCGTTCTTTGGCCACATTAGATCCTAGAGAACAACAAGTACTAAGAATGTATTTTGGCATAAGCGAAGTCACCGCTATTTCGTTAGAACAAATTGCAGAAACATTAAACATTACAAGAGAGAGAGTTCGTCAGATTAAAGAAAAGGCGATTAAAAAATTACAGCACGATTCTAGGAACCGATTATTAATCGATTTCTTAGGATAATAACTGTTAAACAGATATAAAAAAAGGCAACTCGTTGAGTTGCCTTTTTTTATATAAATACTTTACAAAAACTTACCTATCTGGCAAATACGATAATTGCACCCTGAATTTATTATCTATAGCACCTAGTTTTTTATAAGCTGCATCCGAAACACGAATAACTACTTTAGTATTAACTCCCGTATTAGGTAATTTACCAATCACTCTTACGAACACAACTTGGTCGTTCATTTCATTTTTAACTGCTATAATGGATCCAATGTTCGCTGTTCGGTGCAAAGCCAAGTACTTAATCGTATTTCCTGAGCCCTCTATCGTAGAAGCCACCCCTGACTCAATAATTTTTTCTATTTCATACCTCCTACTTAACGATATTTGAGCAGTATCAATTTTAGTAGGGTGCACATAATTACCTTCCGTATTTATTCCAACTATCAATTTTTGTCCAACTTTTAATGCTGTCGATTGAAGTTGATTCCATTTAAGAATATCATCTACCGTAATATTATATATGCGAGCAATACCATACAGCCCCTCTCCTTGTGTAACAATATGAACCTTATTTCCTTTATCAGAAACTTTGCTTACAGGTGCAATCTTTATTGGGCTTTCACCATTTATAATAAGCTTCTGACCAATGTCTAATCCTGTTGATTTTAAATGATTCCATTCAATTATCTGATCAACTGAAACATTATAAATTCTACCAATGGCGTATAATGATTCACCACTTTTTACAATATGAAAACTTGTGCTATTTTCAACAACTGACTTTTTAACTACCTTATAGGGCACTTTAATTACCATGCCAATTTGTAAGCCTTTTTTAACTTCAGGCGAAGCCGCCACAATTTCTCGCATACTAGCACCATACTTGTTAGAAATAGAGTAAACAGACTCTCCAGATTCTACCCGGTACAGCACATATACTTTTCCATCAATAGTCTCAGAGCCAATAGAGTCTAAAGGAGCTGCCTTTAAATCTGTAATTATCAAAAATGAAATGGCACTTATAAAAAAATAAAATCTAATACTCATACATCTAATCTTAAAACGTAAAATTATAGAATACATTATAGTTACTTGTCTTTACCCCTGTTAATATTCAACTTCTTTATGCCTCCCACGAAAAGAACCTACATTTTAGTTAAATGGTAGGTTAATGAACTTGAATTCTAACTATTTTTATACCACAAAGTAGAACCAATACGTATGAAACATTTCTTTATCCTTTTAAGTATCGCCTGTATCAGTATATTATCAATTGCAGGAGCGCAAGCGCAAACCAAGGTGCTTAAACTCAATATTGATGCCGAAATTGATCCACGTATGAGCAGGTACATAGAACTAGGATTAACTGCAGCCAACTCTGGCGATTACGATGTGGTAGTTATTGAAATGGATACATATGGAGGTTTAGTAACAGATGCCAAAGATATTGTAGAGCTCTTACTCGATTTCGAAAAACCAGTTTATGTATGGATTAATAAAGATGCTGCCTCAGCAGGCGCACTCATTTCAATTGCCTGTGATAGCATCTATATGTCTCCAGGAGCTAGTATTGGCGCTGCCACGGTAGTAACAGGCCAAGGCGAAGCTGCACCAGATAAATACCAAAGCTATATGCGCGCAACTATGCGCACTACTGCAGAAGAAACTGGCCGAGACCCAGCCATTGCAGAGGCAATGGTAGATCAAACTATTGAAATAGAAGGAATTACTGAGAAAGATAAAGTATTAACATTTACAACATCTGAAGCTATAAAAAACGGATTCTGCGAAGGGGAAATAAAATCAATTGATGCCATTCTTACGCAGAATATTGACGGAGAATATATTTTAGATGAGTTCTCTCCTGGCTTTATTGAAAAAATTGTTTCCGTCTTTTTAAGCCCATACCTAAGCGGAGTCCTTCTAATGATAATAATTGGAGGTATTTATTTTGAATTGCAAACCCCTGGTGTTGGATTCCCTATTCTTGCAGCTATTACTGCATCTGTATTATACTTTGTGCCTTACTATTTAACAGGCTTAGCCGCCAACTGGGAATTAGCATTATTTGTTGTCGGGCTCTTACTCATTGCCTTAGAAGTAGCCATTATACCAGGTTTTGGCCTAGCAGGAATAGCAGGTGCTACTTTTACATTTAGTGCATTGGTGCTAGTAATGCTAAATAACGATATGTTCGATTTTACGTTTGTGCCCGAAAGCGACATCATCACTGCTTTTAGTACCACTATGATTGCCCTAGTTGGCAGTTTTGGCATTATGTTTTTTGGAGGATTTAGATTAGTTAACTCAAAAGCATTTAAACGAGTGGCTTTAATGGATACCCAAGAAAAATCTCAAGGTTATACTGCACGTTTTCACGAATCTATGATTGGGCAAGTTGGCAGTGTTCATTCTGTGTTACGCCCCAGTGGTAAGGTAATGATTAGTGGCACTTTATATGATGCTCTCACAAGAGGCTCTTATTTAGACAAAAACACTGAGGTTACTGTAATTAGTGAAGAGGGCAATGCATTGGTGGTGAGGAAAAATGGATGACTCATAACGCCCAATTAGCTATAATTACAAATTCAAGAATTAATTATGGATATTACAACAAAGTATAACATTGTATCTAAAATCATTAATAGCACAGATGAGACTTTTTTATCATCTATAAAATCGCTAGTTAATACTTCCTCTAATGATTTCTGGAATGAATTATCTGAGGCAGATATAAATGCCATCAATATAGGATTAAATCAACTTAACGAAGGGAAGTTTCATACTCACGAATCGGTGCAAAAATCCATAAAAAGCAAATTTAATTTCTAAATGAGCCTTCCAATTCGATTTTCACATCAAGCAGTACTTGAAGAAATTGAATTACTTGATTTTCTCAAAACAAAATGAGGAGTTAAAAAAGCCAAAGAAGTCTATGACAAAATTGAATTGGTGTTAAGTTTTATTTCTGGGTAATGGTGCCAAAAATATATCCTTCCTCACGATTATCTCCTCATCTAAGAAAATGCGTACTTAGTAAACAAACAAGTATTTATTACCGAATAAAAAAAAGGATATGTTGAAATTGTAAGCATTAGAAATAACGTAATTGTCCCAAAGTTGTAAGGCACACTACCTCATCCCTCCCATTAAACTAGCTAGGCCTTTTTTCATTCCGCCCATTTTATTCATGGTTTTCATCATTTTACGCATATCGCCAAATTGCTTAAGCAAATTGTTTACTTCTTGAACCGAAGTTCCACTACCACCTGCAATTCGTTTTTTACGGCTGCCATTAATTACATCAGGCTTAACTCTTTCTAAATCAGTCATTGATCGAATGATGGCTTCAACAGGCTTAAACGATTCATCATCTAAATCTACATCTTTCATGGCCTTGCCCATACCAGGAATCATTCCCATAATATCCTTCATATTACCCATTTTCTTAATCTGCTCTAACTGACTAAGGAAATCATTGAGGTCGAATTCGTTCTTACGAATCTTTTTATTAAGCTTTCTAGCTTCATCTTCATCAAAGCTTTGTTGAGCTTTTTCTACCAATGAAACCACATCGCCCATACCAAGGATTCTGCTTGCCATCCTTTCAGGATGAAAAAGATCGATTGCATCTAAGGTTTCACCTGTACTTATATATTTTATAGGCTTTTCAACAACAGTTCTAATCGAAAGAGCAGCTCCACCTCTAGTATCACCATCTAATTTGGTAAGTACGACTCCATCAAAATTAAGTCGTTCATTAAAAGTCTTAGCTGTATTTACAGCATCCTGGCCTGTCATTGAATCCACGACAAATAATGTCTCGGAAGGATTAAGCGCTTTTTTTAGCTCCTCAATCTCGTTCATCATTTGCTCATCCACTGCCAAACGACCGGCTGTATCTACAATTACAATTTTTTTGCCCGCCTTTTTAGCATGCTTAATCGCAGCCTCTGCAATTTTTATTGCATTCTTATTTTCAGGTTCGGCATACACCTCTACGTCAATCTGCTCCCCTAATACTTGAAGTTGAGTAATTGCTGCAGGCCTGTAAATATCACAAGCTGCCAACATTACTTGGCGGCCTTGACTTTTAAGAAGTTTAGCCAATTTACCAGTAAACGTAGTTTTACCAGAACCTTGGAGGCCAGAAATTAGAATAACAGCAGGATCACCTTTTATCTCAATAGGTTCGTTTGCATCGCCCATTAAACTTGTAAGCTCATCACTTACAATTTTAGTAAGCAACTGCCCCGGAGAAACTGCGGTAAGTACATCCTGGCCTAACGCTTTTTCCCTAATAGTATCAGTTACTTGCTTAGCAACTTTATAGTTTACATCGGCATCAATAAGTGCTTTCCTAATTTCTTTAACCGTACTGGCTACGTTAATTTCAGTTATTCTACCCTGTCCTTTTAAAGATTGAAAGGCTTTATCCAGTTTTACACTTAAACTATCAAACATAATATTCTTATTTTTGGAGGTGCAAAGTTAATTTATTCTACGGTAGTATATCAAGCTGAAAACCAAAATTTACGAATCCTCATTTTAGTGGTTTAATGATAGCCGGTTTGTTATCAAATATTTTTACCCACCATATAAGCATATACGCTATTAGGTATAATTAATAAGTCTGATCCGTTCACAAACTTAGTCTTGCTTGTCAAAATCCCTTTTTTAACCCCATTTTTTTTCATAAAGAATTTAAGCTTATTAGGTTTTGCATTATCCGACCATTTAATTTCAACAGCCCATTCTACTTTTTGAAAATTAGGAGTTACTTGTACTAAATCCACTTCCCCTTCATTCCCATTCCTTTTCCAACTGGCATAGCGCAAGTATTTATTATCTTGGTGCAAATATTGGGCAAACACTGCCGTTTCTACTAAATGTGGAAACCTTTCATTGTCGGGCTCTATACTCCCAAATAAGCCTGTAAAAAGGCTCGGGTTTGTTAAATACGTTTTAAACTGAGTAATATTTTTAAATCGTTTTGCAGTTACATCTACCCTATGTAACACTTTAATTAAAAAAGCAGACTCTAAATATTCTATATATCTTTTAAGGGTTTTAATATCCGTTTTTGTTTCTGTTGAAACATTTTTATAGCTCATTATCTCCCCAGTTCGATAAGATAAAACATTAAAAAATTGTTGCAACTCTAAGGTGTTTTCTATCCCAAACAAGCCGGGCAAATCCTTCATTATTACTTTATCAGTAATATCTTTTTGAATAACTTGCTCTGGGTTTACTATATTTTCTTTAGATAAAGCAATTTCAGGAAAACCACCATAGTTTATATAATCGCAAAAATGATTGTTAAGCTGCTCGATATCAGTGGTTCGATAAAACTTTTTAAATCCTGATAAACCAACATCTTCTTCCTCAAGCAAATGAGTAAAATAATTTAGATCGATATATTCTGAAAAAGTTAAAGGAGGCAGAAAATAATCCGTAAACCTGCCTGCACCACTTTCTAAGCTTTTCATGCGCAATGCAGCTGCAGCACTTCCACTAGCAATAAACTTTGTATTCCTATAGGTATCTACCAAACTCTTTAAATGAATTTCCCAATCTTTTAAATATTGAATTTCATCAAAAAACACATAGCAATCATCTAGTGTAGTTTTGTTAATAGCAAGCGCATAGGTTAATAATTCGTCTAATGCAATGTTTGTAAAAATGGGTGTATCTAAACTAAAGTAGAGTACTTTTTTAGCGGCTACTCCATTATCTAATAATTCCTGAATTGCCTGATACATCATAACCGTTTTACCAACCCTCCTTGGCCCCATTAATACCACAGCACGGTGTAACTTAGTTTGAGTTACTTGCTCATAAAAATTTTGAAAATACCTTCTTTTATTGAGTCCATTATAAAACGGTATTTCATGCTTTTCTCTCCAACTATTATCTAGCTTA
>CAZDQR010000106.1:0-10098 GCA_964507315.1 uncultured Roseivirgaceae bacterium | reverse complement strand
GGGGCACTTCCTAAAAATGCATTAAAAGAGATTATTGAAAAAGAACTGTTGGTAGCAACAGCAGAATAAAGATAGGTTTTTAGTTTAGTTGGATTTAGTGATGGGGCTGCTTTGGCAGCCCTATTTTTTTGTTACACCCAAATGCAAGCGGACGATAGGAATATTTAGATTGTGATTTAAATTTTGTCGCTGATTTAAGAAATAACATGCAGTTGAGGACTTAATCCCTAAATGTTCTTTTGAGCGGGTTATTCTGGTGTGTGCTAAATGGGAGGTTAGTAGTGTTTTCTACATTGTGCTATAATGAGTTTATTACTATCTACTCTATAAACTAATCGGTGTTCTATTGTTATCCTTCTCGACCACCAGCCAGATAGATTTTCTTTTAGATTTTCTGGTTTACCAGTTCCTTCAAACGGAGTACGCTGACACTCTTTAATTAATGAATTAATCTTTTTTAATGTTTTTTTATCTTGCCCTTGCCAATAAATGTAATCATCCCAAGCATTGGTTAAAAAAAGAATCTCCATTAATCTATTAACTCCTTAATCTCACCACCACCATTTTTATATTCCTCTAAGCTGTCATTTAAGCGTTTTGCGTTTTCTGGACTACTCATAAGATGAAAAGTCTCTTGCATTCCTTCGTAATCAGATTTTGATATCAAAACCAAATCCTCTTTACCTTGTCTTGTCACAAACAAAGGAGAGCGAGATTCAGTAACTAGGTTCATAAAGCTGCTTAGTTTCTGCCTGAAAGTTGTATACGAGGTAATTTCCATACTTCAAATATATAACATTTATAGTAAAGTACAGGAATCTGTACATATGCAAATATCCTCTTGATGTTAATTACTTGGATACAAAAAAACTGCTCAGTTGAATAAACTGAGCAGCCAGTACTTGGTTGCTTAATATTGAGCAATAACACTAGCAACCACCTTCGGCAGCCTTCTTCTTCTTTTTGCGTACGACTACCTTTTTCTTCGTTGCAACTGTAGTAACAGATTTCTGTCCCACATTGCCTTTTGCTATCACAGCTTTAAAATCTACAGCAGGGTTTTCCACTTCAAATGTTGAGTTTTCCGTTAGGAGACTTGCTTTTTGTTTATCCAAATAGCTTATGCCTCCTAAAAGCACTTTTGTATTTGTATAACCCAATTGGTACATTAACATCCAGGGAGCATTAGCTTGCAGCTGGTCGTTTCCATAGAATACTACGGTTACAGAATCCTTTTTCCACTGATTAAATAGCTTTTTATTATCATCATCTAAAAGCATAGGAATCGGAATATTTATAGCGTTTCCTATGCTGCCTTTTTCATAATCATAGATACTTCGTACATCAACAAATACATTATTAATAGAGTCTTTCAGCAAATTAGTTACTTCTTCAGGTGTAACTTGGTATACCAAAATAAGCTCTTCATTCATTTGTTGGGGAGTCAATTCATAAATATCTCTTGGTTTTTTTAGTGTTGTTAAACCAATTATAATTACGGCAATAAATGCAAATACTCCTATGGTAATTCTTCTTGTTCTTTTTAACTCTTCCATTATTAGTTCATTAAATGGCTATAATTATTAACACCCACCTTCGGCTGCTTTCTTTTTCTTTTTGCGAACAACTACCGTTTTTTTAGTAGGTGTTGTTGTGGTGCTTTCTACATTAGCAGAAGCTCCTCCAAAGTAAATACACGCTGCTCTTTCAAATGCATAAAGATCAAATGCTTCCGAGGGTGCGGTTTCTAGAGGTTCAACTGGTTGAATGATGGTAGCAAACCATTGGTTAACTCCGCCTTTCAGAACGTAAAGGTTTTTTGCTCCTTGTTGGGCAACTAGTGTCCAAGCTTGGTCTGCATAAATATCTCCATTGGAGTATAAAACCACATCCATTCCATCTTGGCTTAAGTAATCAACCCATTCTTCGTCTAAAAGATTCTCTAAAGGAATATTAAAGGAACCCGGGATTGAATACTCTTCAAATTCGCTAGAAGTTCTAACATCTACTAAAAATATGCTAGGGTCTCTTTCAATAAGCCTTTTTGCTATTTGATGAGTAGACAAAAATCGAGCAGGGTTATAAATTTCTATTAAGAATTTTTCTGCTGGAATTTGATTTGTATCGTGTCTATCGGGCAAAAGAACTAGTCCAAAAGCTGAACCGATAAAAACAACTGCGAGTAAAATATATATTTTTGACATCTTTAATTTGTTTAATACCTTACGTCTTTTACTTTTTTTCTAATTAGCGAAGTAACATAGAAAATAGCTACTGCAATAACGGCAAACCCAAGCGTAAACCAAGCATTTGATACATTTAGATATTCTGAAATAGTGATGTGTCCCATATCTCCCATATTATAATAAGGTTCTATATAAGGAAACACTAATGAATAAATGAATATACCAATAAATAGAGCAATGGTAAATACCCAACCGTCTATTTTGCCAATGGCCAAAGCACAAAGGCTTGTGCCTGGGCAAAATCCACCTATGATAAATCCAAATCCCATAATTATACCTCCAATGGTAGCTGAAAATATAAAGGTAGGATGTACAAATAGAACTGAATAATCAATCCAGCCGAAGTAACCCATATATAGCAAGCCAATAATGGCTACTAAGGTTGCAGTTATAAATACGCGAATTACAGCAAAATCATAGCCATAAAATACGCCAATTAATTTCCGAGAGGAGGAAAAGCCCGAGGCTTCCATAATGTACCCAAATGCCATACCAATAAAGATGGCAATTACGTAATTCCACTCTGTTGAAATTTCTCCAAAATATGTAAGAGGTCCCATAATTTTCTAATTCTTCTGTTAATTAATCCACATTTTTCTAAAAAAATAGGCGGCTAGATAGGCGGTACCAAATATGCCGGCCATCGTAATAAATCCACCTAAAGAAAGCACCGCAGAGCCACTTAAAGCAGCACCACTGGTACAACCTCTTGCAAACTGAGATCCAAACCCAAAGAGCAAACCACCAATGGAAGCATAAATTAATCGTTTATTGCTGGCAATATGTGGTGGGTGTTGAATTCTGAATTTAACTCTGCCTGAAAGGGCACCTGATAAAAAGGCACCAGCTATCATTCCGAGTGTTTCAAATACTAACCAATTGTTCATCGGGTTTCTGCCTTCATCCAAATGGAATTTTGAGTAGTATGCCGAATGCTTGGCATAATCGTGGTCGATGGTTTTAACTGTGGAAATAACAGCACTTTTTGTTGCACCTGTAGCACCTAGCCCACGACCTGTAATGTAAAATGTTGCGATCAACAGCAAGCCTAGCATAAACCCTCCAAAGTAGGGGTTCCAATAGACGTGTGTTTTATTTTCTTTCCAAAAACTCATAATGTTATTTTTAGCGTTTTATCAATATAAATACCTCGTTAGCTGTCCTGCTTCCACCATAATAAAGCGAAGCATAACTCCTCCAAGAAGGACTAATAAAGCTGGAATAATGGCTGGTACTTTAAATCCGACCAATTCGAATATTTCCAAAATGGCTGGAAAAGCTAGCCCTAGAATGATAACAAAAACCCAAAATGAAACTGTAAACTCACCTCCTAATAAAAGAAGAGAAGCTTCGTGCTGCACTTGAGAGCCTGCTAACATACCCATAAGCATATGAGTTATTAAAAAGAGCTCAATGCCTATCAATACTAAATCTATCATACTAAACATTTTACGCTCTGAGTGAGATTTAGAAAGTAAAATAATAGCTGCTGCGCCAGAAGAAAGTCCTGAGGTTAGGAATAATGGCCCTAAGATAGGGTTGTTCCATAAGGGCCTTGCATTAAAGGCAGATAATAGAATACCTGTATAAATGCCTAATAAAATGGTTGCAGGTACAAGTATCCAAGCCAATATGCGTCTGTGGTAGATAAGGAAATCAATGATCCAGTCGAAGTATGATAATAGACCAAAGTCCCAGTTCCACTTTGGAAAGTACTCTTTAAAATAGCTGAGTGTCCATAACATTGAGATTGGCATAACTAACATTAAAGTCCAAGCTCCCCACGACATTGGAGACTCTAACCTAATGGTTACATAAAGTCTCCAAGCATATAAAACGTGTGATAAATCGTACATTAAAGCTATTAGGCCTATGCCAATGGCAATAGGGGCGATAATGGTTGCATATTTTACAGCACCAATGTATTTATCTTCTTTTCTGAAAAGAACGACAAGTGCTGCAAAAAATAAGATTCCTGCGGCCAGTCCACCTAAAAATAAATAGAGTGAAATGGGCCAGTGCCACAATTCAAGATGTGGATCTATATGAGGCAGGTTTCGTCCGCTGATGAATATTTCTTCTTTCATGTTACTATTAGATTAAGTAAAAAATATGAGGATTAGTACCTGCTTCAGGAGCAAGTGTTTTTTGCTTCCTAGTTTTAAGCATATTAGATATTTCACTGTTAGGATCATCAATATCTCCAAAGTACATGCATTTAGTAGGGCAAACTGATACACAAGCTGGTTGTAGACCTTCGGTTACTCTATGTAAGCAGAAAGTACATTTATCAACATAGCCTTCAGGGTGCACATAGCGTGCATCGTAAGGGCAAGATTCTATACAAGCTCCACAACCAATGCATTCATCGTGTTCTACTATTACAATACCTCCATCTACAATCTGACTTGCTCCTGTAGGGCAGCACCTAACACAAGGGGCATCCTCACAATGATTACATCGTTCTGAACGGAGTTCTATTTCTACCTGAGGATAGGTGCCTGAAACGGATTCAGTTACCCAATCACGGCAAAAGCCGTCAGGTACATTATTTTCTGTTTGACATGCGACTACACAGTCGCTACATCCGACACATTTTAAAGTGTCAATTGCCATTGCGTATCTCATGATTCTACGGATTTTTTATCTGTTATAAATGTTACAAAATTGCCTCGCATACCTGTGCCACCCATTATTGGGTCAATCATTACATTCGTAATCATTTCGGTATCACTAGCGCCTTTACCAAAAGCTCTACTTAGTTTCTCATTGGCGTTTCCAAATCCGTGGATCATATAAACAGAGTCCCATCTGATTCTCTCGGTAACCCTCACTTTAATAGGGAAGGTGGTAACTACACCATCTTGGTTTTTAAGATAGATTTCTTGGTCATTTCTTAAGTTCCAGATTTTAGCAACTCTAGGATTAATCCAAACTTTGTTTTCATCTTTCAACGCGCTAAGATTAGCATTATTAGCGGTTCTGCTAAAGGTATGCATAGGTGCTCTACCATAAATTAATCGGTAAAAATTCTGTTCTGGTTCTGGATGTGCCGTATATTTTGGCATTGGGTCAAATCCTAACTCAGCTAGCTCAGTAGAGTATAATTCCACTTTACCAGTGTTGGTTGCGAATTCATAATCCTCGCCATCACCAATGTAAAGAGGGCCACTTGTTCTATCGAATTTTTTAACCCCTAAGCGCTTCATTTCTTTTAATGAGGAACCTAGTTTTTTTAGCTGCCAATCAATTACTTCTGAATAATCATTATAATCGAAATAGGCTTCGAGACCTAAACGCTCTCCTAGTTTTTTTGCCATCCACCAAGATGGTTTAGACTTGTATTTAGGTTTAACTGCTGGAGCACGTAAGGCAATAGAAGGTTCTCTATTAGTAGCAGATCGCAAACCATCGTATCTTTCTAAATAAGTACATTCTGGTAATACAACATCTGCATAGCCCGTAACATCCATCGGCATGGTATCGCAAACAGCTAAAAATTCGATAGAGTCTAATGCTTTTTCTAAATTTTTAGTGTCCGGAATACTCTTTGGCAAGTTAGTGCCACTTACAAACCAAGCTTTAATTTTATGTTTCGTGTTTTCCTCAGGAATGGAAGATCTAATGATTTCATTAGTTAAGCCCATTTGTGCTAAAGGAAATTCCTCACTAACTTCTTCCCATCCCCATTTAGGGTGAGGGTAAGCAGGTTGAGGATATTTGGGTATTTTAACTTTCTCTTTCAAGTAAAAACCACCTCGTTTACCCCAAGATCCTAATAAACCATTTAATATGGCCATTGCACGTTCGCGTTGGGTATCATCGCCATACCAAACAACGTGTCGGCCTGGGTGAATAATTACAGCTGGTGCAGCATCTGCCATTGCTTTAGCAGTTGTACGAATTACACTTGGTTCTATTGTAGTTATACCATAGGCCCATTCTGGCGTGTAATTTTTTACATGTTGCTTAAGTTCTTCAAAGCCATAAGTGTATTTTTTTATGTACTTGTCATCATAAAGCTCATCATAAATAATTACGTGCATCCAAGCAAGCATTAGGGCAATATCGGTAGCCGGTTTAATAGGTAACCAATGTTGCGATTTACTAGCCACTGTAGAAAGTCGAGGATCTACTGTAATGATGGTAACATTTTTATCAATGGCTTCTGCAAGTTCTTGCACTTGTGTGTTATGCATATTTTCACCAATATGCGAGCCAATTAGTACCAAGCATTTAGTATCTCTAATGTCTGTAGGTTCTGGTGAACCTACCCAACTGCCAAATGTGGCACCAAAGCCTTGCTCTCTTGGCCCACGGCATTGTGCATAGGCGGGCTCGCCAATAGTATCAGAACCATAAGCCTTAAACAAATGCTCAAAATGAGAGCCAGATGAACCATGCTTTAATAAAGCAAAGCTTTCCGCTCCATATTTTTCTTTAATGCCTTTCATTTTAGAAGCAATCAAGTCGAGTGCCTCTTTCCAAGTTGATTCGCGGAAAGTGTCTTCTGCTCCATTTGCTCCTTTTACTCTAATTAATGGAGTTTTTAAGCGATCGGAATCATTATACATTCCTACGCCACCTGTACCACGTGGACATAAACGCCCGTTACAATGTGGATCGTCATCGTTACCAATTATTTTAACGATGTTTCCTTCTTTGTCAACATTAGTCCAAGCGGCACATTTCCAAAAACATACTTCGCAATACGTTGCGGTACGTTTAAAATCAATGTCGCGACCAGGATCGGCTGAGTCGAAAATGCCGAGGAATGAGCCACCCAAACTAGTTGTTGTTGTTACAGCGGCTAAGCCTCCAGCACCCAATGCTGAAATTTTAATAAACTGTCTTCGATTTGTACGCATGAGAATAATCGATTATTAGTTAAAAATTTAATCTCTCTATTTAGCGAGGTAACCGTGGATTTTATAAAATTAAAAAATACTAAATCTTAGAATTTAGCTGGTATCCAACTGATTACGAACCAAAAATACATCAGAATTTAAAGTGGTTTTATGACCTATATCAGAAAAAAAGATGAATAAAAAAAGGTATTTGTTGTATGGATTATATGGCTAGAATACATTTTAAGCCTATTTTTAATCTTTTATTTTGATAAATCTATTAAAGCCATTATAAGGTGTTGAAAAAACCAATTTTACTTCTGTTTTTTATCGGATTTTCAGTTGCTCTGATTTTTGTACTATTTAAGTATTTGCATACTATAGATGCTACTTCTTCTGTTGAAATTAAGAAACAAACCAATGAGCATGTTGCTACGGGTGGAGAATGTGTAACATGCCATGCTCAAGTGATTGGAATGGGGGAGGTTCATTCACAAATTGGATGCGCCACTTGTCATTTTGGTAATAGCCTTTCGACCAATAAAGAAGAAGCACATAAAGGGATGGTGCTAATTCCTGGGAATGCGTCTAACATGGAACGGGCTTGTGGTGTTTGCCATAGCGAAGCAGTTAAGAATATTCAAGCCTCTATGATGACCACTAATAATGGTATTGTATCAGTAGATAAATACATTTTTGGGGAAGTTGCTAGCCCAGATGGGTTTGAAGTAATGTCAGCAATTGGCCATAGTGCTGCTGATGAGCATTTACGTAACCTTTGCTCGCGTTGCCACCTTGGATATGAAAAAGAGCACACGGGAGCTGTAGATGAGCTCTCACGAGGTGGAGGTTGTACAGCGTGTCATTTAAACTATAGTACAAAAGGGAAAGAATCGCATTTAGCCTATGTAAATGATCCTACACTTTTACCAACTATTCACCCTTCGCTAGACCTGGCCATTTCTAACGACCATTGCTTTGGTTGCCATAGCCGATCGGGTCGTATTTCTACCAATTACGAAGGGTACCACGAAACTTTGCTAAACAAAAAGGAGATGGGCGGTGTAGATGGCTTTAGAACCTTGCAAGATGATCGTGTATTTAAATATATTGGCGAAGATGTGCATCATACCAAAGGCCTGTTGTGCATTGACTGCCACACGTATTCGGAAGTAATGGGGGATGGGAAACAGTATGCCCACGAAGAAGAAGCTGTTAAACTAAGTTGTGAAGACTGTCATGGATTAAACCTAACCAAAATAGGTGTTGAAGAACTTGATCCAATTAACAAGAGAATTTATACTTCAAGAAATTATAAACACTCGCAAATGTTGGCTACCAGTGACCAACAAATGCCACTGTTAAATACCTACATTAACGATATTGGCAAACCGAAGCTGATAAGCAAAAAGGATGGTGCTGAACATCTTCTAACTGTATTAAGTAGTAGTTGTGCTAGAGAATTCGGTCATCAAGATTTAACCTGTTCTTCTTGCCATACAGCTTGGGCGCCACAATGCATCGGTTGCCATGTAGATTACGACTCCAAAGCAAATGGGTACGACTTGTTAACGAGGCAATATAAACAGGGTTCTTGGATTGAATATGCCGGTGAATTTTTGGTAGGCCCTCCAACGTTGGCTATCAATGAAAAAGATGGACAAAGAGAAATAAAGCCCGCTGTACCGGGAATGATTTTTACACTAGATCAATCTGGGTATGATGGTAAAAAGGCAAGTGACACTACTTTTTATCGGTTGTTTGCCCCTGCCTCTCCACATACTACTTCGGCTGTGGGGCGAGATTGTAAATCGTGTCATAATAATCCGGTGGCATTAGGGTATGGGCGAGGTAAATTAGCCTTTGTAACTACTGGTACCCAACCTCATTGGACGTTTGAACCTGAGTATGCTAATTTACCACAAGATGGCTTGCCTTCTGATGCTTGGATAGGCTTTTTAAAGGAAGCGGGACCTAAATCATCTACTCGTTTAACATTTAGAGCTTTCTCTGTTAACGAACAAGAAAAGGTGCTAACTGTTGGGGCTTGCTTAACTTGCCACGATCAAGAAAGTAACTTAATGAAGCAATCCATCCATCAGGATTTTAAAGCTTTATTGGGTAGAGTAACAGATGAATGTAGGGTGCCTGTATTCTCGAAATAGTTTCATTTGTAAAGAGCGTCATTGCCCAGTGTAAAACTGGGTAATCTAGTGAGGCTACCGCCTCACCTCGGTTGGTAAACCGAGAAAGATTGTCTGGTCTTACGCCAGCCAATGACGGCAGAAATAATTAAAGTAGAAAAAAGCACCTCCCAATAATGAAGGTGCTAAACAAATGACCGCTAAATGTGTACGAAACAATTAGAGCTTGCGGACAACTGTTATCATGATTTTTGAACCGCTATAATGATACCTTATTAGCACTATCCGATTGCCATTCGCTATAGGCACCATCGTACACTAACACGTTAGGATAGTTTAAGGCAGATTTAAGTGTAAAAAATTCTATACCTGCTCTTACACTTGTTTTACAATAAACGATAATGGTTTTATCTTTTGTGGCTCCTGCTTCGGCAAATAATTTTGTTAGCTCTTCATTAGATTTGAGCTCACCTTTGCTATTAAGCATATTTACATAATTAATATTTACTGCTGAGGGAATATGCCCTAATCGAATTGATGTTTCATTAGTGCCTTTATACTCCTCAGGAGTACGAGCATCTATAATAACATAATCATTATTATTAACAGCTCCTTTAACAGTGCTCATTGTGGCCAAATAATCCTTATTAATATGAGGTATAAATGTTGCTTCCTTGGCATTGGTAACAGATTTTGTTACAGGTTTACGAGCTGCTTTCCAAGCAGGTAATCCTCCGTTTAAAATTTTAACATCGGTAGCTCCTAAATAATTTAGTACCCAATACATTCTACCTGCATATTTAGAAGTACCTCCATCGTATAAAACAATTTTCATATCGTTACTAATCCCGTTCACTCCTA
>CAZDQR010000105.1:0-10102 GCA_964507315.1 uncultured Roseivirgaceae bacterium | reverse complement strand
AATATTCAGTTTGCCATTAAAAATGATAAAGTTTATATCATAGAAGCCAACCCTAGGGCATCGCGCACCGTACCATTTATATGTAAAGCCTACGATGAGCCTTATGTAAAATACGCCACCAAAGTAATGCTTGGAGAACTTAAAGTAAAAGACATTAAATTTAATCCTACAAAAAAAGGATACGCCATTAAAGAGCCTGTATTCTCGTTTGATAAGTTTCCGAACGTTGATAAAAACTTAGGACCTGAAATGAAATCTACAGGAGAATCTATTTACTTTATTGATGATTTAATGGACGATTATTTCCTTAATATTTACTCAGAACGTAACCTTTATTTAAGTAAATAACATGTTAAAAATTTTTGCGGTTGTTGCTTTATTATATTTCTTTTTCCGAGCTATTGGCCAAGTTATGCGTTCAGTACTAGGTGGTAGTACCGCAAGTAGAACAGCTCAGAACCCTTATGCAAGGCATCAAAGAGCAAAGCGTGAAGGGCTCCATGTAGATTCAATGCCTAACCAAGCAAAACAAAAAAAGGATTTTAAAGGAGGCGATTATGTGGATTACGAAGAAGTAGAGTAGCACGATTAGCTCTCTCAACGGAATAATGCAGTTTCTGTCAAAGGTGCTACCAATATTGTTGTAGCATTTAAATTGACTTATTTTCACCCTATTATTTTTCTTATTGCTGAATGAATACAAAAAGCCTAATTCAAAATTTGATTGCAAGCTTAATTGTAAGCTTCGTTGCCCTTAGCCTAGGAGCATCTTTCGGTATTTTATCTGGAAGAACCAATGGCGCTTTTATTGGTATGATGTCGGCTGGCCTTATTGCTTTAGTAACCGCATTATTTGGTGGAACACGGGTACTGTGCTCTGGACCAACCGCTCCTATGACAGCCGTAATTGCAGTAGTAGTAGCTTTTGCCCATGATAAACTTCTGCTCATTAACGAAACGGCAAACTCAGATCACTTTATTAATTTGATTTTAATACTTACTGGTGGTTTGCTCATAATAATGGGTGTATTTAAGCTTGGAAGGTTTATAAAATACGTTCCCAACGTGGTTATTTCTGGGTTTATGACTGGGATTGCCATTTTAATTTGGATGGACCAAGGCAAAAAAATATTTGGACTAGGTGGTAAAACCGCATTTGAAGGACCTATCCTATTAAACTTATCTATTGCCTTACTTACCTTGGCAACAATTATAATAGTTCCCATACTTTCAAAGAAACTTATACCTAAATACAGTAGTTATTTTTCTCCAACTTTGTTAGGGATTGTACTAGTTTCTGGCTTCACCAACCTAATGGGTTTAGACATTGAACATGTTAATCTATTATCTTCCATTAAATCCTTTTCGGATTTTACAACTATGGTTGGCTCACAAGTGCCAAGCGATTGGAGTTTTGACATCTTAAAGGTTGCCATTCCTTTTGCTCTACAATTAGCCTTTTTGGCTTATTTGGATACATTGCTAACTTCTCTTGTTGTAGATAAATTAACCGGTGAAGATACTAAGCAAGGAAAAGAACTCATTGCCCAAGGTGTTGGCAATGGATTGGTTGCTTTAATTGGAGGAATACCAGGGGCACAAGCTACTATTCGTTCTGTTTTAATTATAAAAGAAAATGCAAACCTTCGTTTAGCAGGAGTTATGGTTGGAGTATTTGTTTTTATGGAAATTGTTCTATTTAAAGAATATATCAATTTTATTCCACAGTCTGTTTTTGCAGGAGTGCTTTTTAAAGTGGGCTACGATGTGTTTGATTTTATTCCATTTAAACTTTACGCAAAAGAATTAAAGCAATTTAAATGGTCATTATTCACCAATTTCTTTTCAAGTCATAAGCAAGAGAAAATTTTTATTTCGAACCGAGAAATGCTGCTTATTATTGGCACCGTGGCTGTTACCCTATTTGTAAACCTAAATGCTGCTGTACTTATTTTTACAGGACTATTCTACCTTGCAAATAAATTACTTTGGAAGAAAAATCCAATTAGAGATTTACAACCTTTTGTAGAAACCGAAGCTTTTATTGGTGAAGATGAAAGCCAAAACACACAGCATTAAGTAGGAGAATTACACTTTTACTTTAGTGGGAGGTTTTGGGATAGTTAAAGCAATCAGCCCAATAGCAATAATACTTGCTCCCATCATTAAGATAAAGTAGCCATTCCATCCATAGGTTTCAATAACATACCCGCCTAGAATATTGGCCAAAATTGAGGTTCCTATAAAATAACCAAACAAACCTGTTAGCCCTGCTGCTGTACCTGCAGCCTCTTTTTTAACAAGATCAAGTGCATGAACTCCAATGAGCATTACAGGGCCATAAATTAAAAACCCAATCGAAATCAAACAGATATTATCTATTAAAGCATGCCCTGCAGGGTTTTGCCAATACACAAAAATAGCCACAACAATTAAGGCCATATAAATAATACTTACAGGTGCCCTGTTGCCTTTAAACACCTTATCGCTAAGCCAACCACTGATTAAAGTGCCTGGTATTGCAGCAATTTCATACATAGAGTAAGCCCAGCTACTTTCTGTTTCGGTAAACCCCTTGGTTTCTATTAAATACGTAGGTGCCCAATCTTGAATGCCATACCTCACCAAATACACAAATGCATTGGCAAAGGCAATGGACCAAAGAAGCTTATTGGGCAATATATGCTTTGTAAAAATATCCATAGCAGAAACACCCTTTTCTTCCTCTTCTTGTGTCTTCGCTTTAAAATCAGCAGGGTAATCATTCTTCCATTCTTCAATAGAGGGCAAACCTTCTGATTTAGGTGTATCTTTTAGTAAAAAGAAAATAAATGTCGCAACCACAATGGCAATCATTCCTGGAAAATAGAATTTAGCGTGCCAATCATTAAACAACTCTACCCCAAGAATGGCAAGCACAGGCATTAAAGCACCACCAATATTATGGGCCACATTCCACACCGACATTTTAGTGCCACGCTCTTTTAAAGAAAACCAATGCACCATTGTTCTTCCTGCCGGAGGCCAACCCATGCCTTGGAACCACCCATTTAAAAACAGTAAAGCAGACATAATTAAAATGGAGCTTGTGGCAAGAGGAAAAACGCCCATCACTATCATTATAATGGCCGAAAGAAGCAGGCCTAAAGGCATAAAGTATTTTACATTGCTTCGATCAGAAACATTGCCCATTAAAAACTTACTAACTCCATACGAAACCCCTAAAAACGAAAGAGCAAAGCCCAATTCGGTTTTTGTAAACCCTTGTTGAATGAGATCAGGAATGGCTAGAGCAAAGTTTTTACGGATAAAATAATACCCTGCATAACCCACAAAAATGCCAATAAAGACTTGCCAACGATATTTGTTATAGGTTTCGTCAACTTTATCCTCGGGTAGTCTTTCAATCGACTTCGGTGCTTTCAAAAAATTTAGCATAGGGTTGATGTAACTTGTGTAGTTAGTAAAAAAACATTTTATGGGTAAGCAAAATACTAATTCTGTGGTGTGTGCTAGTCTCCTTCCATATATTTAAATAGCCCATTTGTAAATTTACATTTTTAGTAAACTGATAGCCAAGCCCCGCATAAAGCCGATTATGGTTAAACTGCAAGTTGGGATTGGTATCTACTAATAGCTCATCCAGCGTATTAATAAAGAGGCCACCCTTATCAAACCCTTTTTTTGTAATAGGAATGGTTACTTGAATTCGATAACGCATCCGTTGATTTTTAAATCCATCAATATCTCTAAGCTCGTAGCGGTATCTATGTTGGAGCTTTAAATTTCCTATTTTTTGATGCACAACTGTTTGCAGGGTTTTTCTAAACTCTTCTGATACCTTTTTATTTTCTGGTATTTCATCATAAGTCCACGACTTATGATATTCAAGGCCTAAGCCTACTTGTATATTAGAATGGAGGTTATAATTAAAAAATGGAGCCAATAAAAAGTATTCTACATTGCTAACAGGCTCCCAAGTACGGAGTTGAGATTCAAAAAAGAGCTGCGCTTTCGGATTAACATTATAAAACCCATTATAAATATACCAACTACCCAGCTTTTCGCTACTTTGAGCAAACCCTTTTAAAGAAGTAAGCAGGGTAAGAAAAATAAATGCAGCCCTCCAAATTTTAATCGTTCGCATAAAATATAATTCTCTTGAATAGTATGGAGTTAGCTATAAAAATTTAGAATGCTTTATCTGAAATACGAATATTATCCATATATAAAACACACCCTTCTGAAGTGGCTGTAACTCCAACTTCGAGGATATCTTGAATGGCATTAGAAAGAGGTAATGAAATTCCAGAAGTAGAAATCAATTCTTCTCCATCTTGCCATAGCTCAATTAGGCCAGTATCTCTGCTATTATACTTAATGTGCACTTTAATGGTAAACCAAAAATTGGAAGGTACAGTTGCACTCGTTGCATTTTCGTGAATTATTTTTGCTCCAAATTTATTTTCTATGGCAAGCTTACCACCCTTTATCACCACCCTTGGGCCAGGCGATTGTGCAAAATAACCACTTTCAAAATCAACTAAGCTAAATGGCATTCCTCTTTCAATATAATAGTCTGCTTGAAACCATACTTCAGATGTTTGAGTAAAATAGTTTAATTGCGAAGAAATGGAGGCTTTAGCCGTAACCATGTCCCCTGTAGGAGCAACACTAGAAAACTTAAAAACCCTATTCGTTGCATTAGTAGGATCTTCCGTAAACTCAATTTTATTATCTTTAAATGTACACGAGCCATCTAATATGCATTTTCTAAGTGTTACATAATCATCAACAGTAGGTGCTTCTGGGCTTTGTAATGTAAAGCTTGTCCAATATAAATCTGTATCAGAAACCGAAGAAACAAATAGGTCGTTAATGGAAGTTGTGCATTCAAAATCTTCGAAGTAATTGTTTTTTACAGGGAAAAGAGTGCTTCCTGCTATGATAGATGTATCCGTTGAACTAAACCTATAGCTATTCGCCAACTGCTCAGGATTAAAATAAAGCGTTTCAAAAACACAAGTTCCATCTTGCTGAATATATAGTTCTCCATTTTCATAAATAAATACATCTATACCATCTTGTGTAGTAAAAGAGTCGAGTAAATTATCTGTAGAGCAACTTGTAATAGGATCTACCTTTTTTATACAAGCAGATACTCCTATCAAAAGGAGTAGGATTAGTGTGTTTGTTAATTTCATATTGGTATTAAAACTTTATAAATATAGCATTATTACACATAGATTATTATTAATTTGAACTCTCCCTTTTTTTGTTAATCTTTATAGGATGAGAAAACAAGCCATCCTTACTCTTATTGCCCTCGTATTTTTTAGTTCTAGCATTGCACAAACTTTTACGCATCAAGATAGCATACGAGGATCCATAACGCCCGAACGAGCTTGGTGGGATTTAACTTATTACCACCTTCAAATAAAGGTGGATATTAAAAACAAATCTTTTCAAGGTCAAAACGCCATTCATTACACAGTATTGAAAAGTGGTGAACGTATGCAAGTAGACTTACAGCCTCCACTTAAAATTACAAAAGTGATGCAAGCAAAAGAGGAACTCGAGTTTACTCAAGATGGAAATGCTTGGTATGTGAGTTTTAATAACCCTCAAAAAGTAGGCGATAAAAACAGCATTCATGTTTATTACGAAGGCAAGCCCCACGTAAGTGTGCGCCCACCTTGGAGTGGTGGTGTTACTTGGGATAAAGACAACAATGGAAACGATTTTATTGCAACATCTTGCCAGGGAGATGGCGCCAGTTTATGGTGGCCATGTAAAGACCATATGTACGATGAAGTTGATAGTATGCTCATTAGTATTACTGTTCCCAAACACTTAACGGAAGTATCTAACGGAAGGCTACGAAGTGTGGTGAAAAACAAGGATAAAACAAGGACTTTTAATTGGTTTGTAAGCAACCCAATTAATAATTATGGAGTAAATATGAATATTGGTGATTATGTGCATTTTTCAGAGACTTACCCTGGTGAAAAAGGAGATTTAGACTGTGATTATTATGTACTAAAAAACAATCTTTCAAAAGCTAAAGTGCAGTTTAAGGATGCAACTAGAACGTTACAAGCTTTCGAGTATTGGTTTGGGCCTTACCCCTTTTATGAAGACAGTTATAAGCTAGTAGAAGTACCCTATTTGGGAATGGAACACCAAAGCTCTGTTACCTATGGCAATGGCTACGCCAATGGATACTTAGGCAGGGACCTTAGCCAAACTGGCTGGGGCCTAAAATGGGACTTTATCATCGTTCATGAGAGTGGACACGAATGGTTTGCTAACAATATTACGTATAAAGACGCAGCTGATATGTGGATTCATGAAAGTTTTACTGCCTATGCTGAAAACCTATTTTTAGACTATCATTATGGTAAAGAAGCAAGTGCAGAGTATGTGATTGGTACACGCCAAAACATACAAAATGATAAACCAATCATTGGATTTTATAATGTAAACAAAGAAGGCTCTAGTGATATGTATTATAAAGGAGCCAATATGCTCCATACCTTACGACAATTAATAGAAGATGACACATTATGGAGGAATATACTACGTGGCCTAAATAAAGATTTTTATCACCAAACAGTAACTACCAAGCAAATAGAGGACTATATAAGCCGTAACACCAAAAAGGATCTTTCTTCCTTTTTTAACCAGTATTTACGTGATACTCGCATACCTATATTAGAGTATGTAATTAAAGGCAATGTACTACAATACCGTTGGAGCCAAATTGTACAAGATTTTGATATGCCCATAATAGTGTATATCAATGGAAATAAAGAATGGATATTCCCTTCGGCCAATTGGAATACAATAGAAAGGGAAGAACAAATAAAAGAAGTTAAAGTAGATGTTAACTTTTACGTGGCAGAATTTAATTTAGAAGGGTAACGTATTATTAAGGGGGTTTTCCGATAATGTTAACGATCTTTAAAAAGCTCAATATTACGGCAAAAACATAAACTTAGTTCACTATTTACCACCACTAGTAAATTGGATTTTTGCTCATTTTTTTGTAATATCATCCATTGGTTTTCCTATCACCTCCTGTCCTACTGAATGTACATGAAATTTCTTTTTTCATTATTCTTTATAATCTATTCTATCACAGCAAGTGCTTTTCAACCCACAACTTGGAAATCAACGGTTGAAAAAGGAAAGGGCTCTATTTCCATTTACTGGAACGGTTCCGAACCTTTTATATTTTATGATGCAAGTGGAAAGATTGTTGGAATAGAACATGACGTTATAGAAGGGTTCAGTGCCTATTTAAAACAAACTCAAAACATAGATCTTGAGATTAACTGGATAAGGGCTAAGTCTTTTGGTAACACCTTGGCTTTAATACAAAACGAAAAAAAACCTGGCTTTTTGGGGACTTCTGCATTTTCTATAACCGATGAACGCAAACTAATAGTAGATTTTTCTGCACCATATCTAGCAGATATTGCCGTATTAATTTCGAGTGAGAACATCCCTATTGTATCAGTTGAAAGCGATTTTAAATCTGCATTTTCAAAGTTTACAGCCATATCTATTAAGGGCACGACCTATGAAAAAAAAATAAAAGAGATTAGGAAACGTTTTTCTATGGATTTTTAAATTAAATATATCTCAAGCAGTAAAGGTATCCTAGATACACTAACAACAATAGAAAACACATTTGCTTATATAGACTTGCCTATTTACCTCACCAACTTAAAAAATGACCCTGATTTAAAAATAATTCGTCATAATGTATTCCCAATAAAATCAGCTGGGTATGGGTTTATTATACCTAAAAACTCAGATTGGAAACAACCTTTTAATGATTATTTAAACAGCTCCTATTTTGATAAAACTCTCGGTTTATGTTGGGAGATTATCTTCAACAAGATATTTATAATCTTATTAAAAGTATTTCCTCTGATAAACACGTTAACCCAGATGAAGAAATACTATTGCTTACCAAAGAAAAAGAAATTCAATACCAAGAACTGTTGGAGCGTGAGCTGTCTAATCAACAAAACAAAACCATTATAAGCACCATTATAGCCGCCTTTATATTATCAGTGGTAGCACTAATACTGTTATACAGAGTTAATGTTAATAAGTCTATTTCAAATACTATTTTAGTTGAGCAACAACAGGAAAATAAAAAAAAACAGAGCAAGTCAATAGAAAACAGAAATAAGGAATTAGTATCGCTCAACGAAGAAAAACATAATCTCATACATGTACTTGCGCATGATTTACGCACACCTATAAATCAGATTTCTGGCTTAGTTAATTTACATACATTGCAACACAAAGAATTAAGCAACGAAGATGAAGTCATATTTGATACCATATTGGCCTCTATAGACAGGTTAAATAAGATGATTAGCAAAATTTTAAATGTGGAGGCGATTGAATCACAAGTGCCTAACATGAAAATGGAAAGAATAAATATATCAGAGCTACTAAAAAAAGTTACTGATGTGTTTACAGTAGTAGCGGAGGAAAAGTCTATTCGAATAGAGACTAATTATCAAGATGGAATATTGGCGATAACCGATGAGGTGTATTTGCGTCAAATTTTAAATAATTTGTGTTCTAACGCCATTAAATTTTCATACCCAGGCAGCATTGTTAACTTATCTGTAACCCAAAACCAAAAAGAATTTTGCATAAAAATAGCGGACCAAGGGCCCGGTTTTACTCAGCAGGATAAAGCAAAGCTTTTTGGTAAATTTCAACGACTTAGCGCTAAACCAACAGCAGGAGAATCTTCTACCGGTTTAGGACTTTCTATTGTAAAAAAATATGTTGATTTACTTAATGGCGTTATTACGTGCGATTCAGAAATGGGAAAAGGCTCTGTTTTTAGGGTTTCTTTCCCTTTAGCTTAAGTTCTTTCTTCTCTATCAGTATGCGACCTTAGGGAACATCAAATGAAACCGCAGATGCAGAAACGATATTCAAATTAACAAATACTTTTATGCCTAAACCAGAGTTTTCATATTCATTACTCCAAAATGAATCGCCATACACTTTTACGTAAACTGTAGCTCCAGATGAAAAACCCATACCTGATAAATCACTAGCTGTTAATGTTATTTCAAACGGGTTTATCTTAGCCACTAACCCTTCGGAAACAAAGCTATAATTATCATCACTTACATTTGATTATTCGGAATAGAAAAAGCGCAGATATTTTGGATCGTTATTACTACCATCGGGCTCTGTTGTTGCAGAAATAACAATATCGTTTCCAGAGGTATTCGCGGCTAATGCTGTAATCTTTGTTCTTGAAAACTGCCCAAGCGAAGGAGATGTGTCAATAAAAGTAGGAGAACCAGTATTGGCATGGTCAATTCCAAATTGACTAAACGTGCCAAACCATTCTTTATCCTATTTATGCGTATAAGTTCCGAACGATACATCCATTACCTGTTATAGCCGATATAATAGGGGAGCTGCCTTCCACCTGCACTGTCATCCCTGAGTTATCAACCGAAGCCGTTCCGTCATCATAAAGATTTACTGAGCCCACGATGTTTGCTTCGATAATTGGAGCTGGGTCTGGATCATTATCTTTTTTACATGAAGAAACAACTAATAGTGCTGCTAAAATGGCGGTAGTAAAGAATAATTTTATGGCTAAAATTTTAATTTTTGTTTAATAAAAAATGTCTAATTACTGAGTGTACAACGCTCTAATAAGATACATAAGAGAATAAAAATAAATCGATTGCTAAAAAAGAATTTTTTCCATTATAACATATTCTATTTCGCCTTTAGCAAAAGTTTTATTCGTTAAAGTCATTCCAAATTTAGCATAGTAACCAGATTTGTTGGTGCGAGAATTACACCAAATTCTATCGATATTTTCATCTTTTACAGTATCCATTATTTCCTTTAATAGCAAAGTCCCAAATCCTTTTCCTTGGTAGGCAGGGAGAGTAGCAAATTTCCTAAACTGAGCTTCTTTATTTACGATAAACAATGAAACCAAAGAAACCATAAAGTCATCAATGAATAGCCCAAAGTGCCTTCCTTCATCATCATTTGCTATCCTAACGTAGTCAATATGTTTATCAGGCCACAT